>CAKTKF010000109.1 GCA_934569215.1 uncultured Oscillospiraceae bacterium | reverse complement strand
CGCAAGCACCTGGTTCCACCGCATCAAGGAATTTTATTAAGGCAACACCGCGCAATTGCGTCTGCGAGCCTCAGCCGCCTTTTTGCCCCACTTCCGCAGTTCCGAAAATGGGAAATACATACAGTATTCCTCCATTTTCGGAACTTTGAATTGGGTCAAAAATTCTGGCTGAGACTTCTTGCCGAATTGTGCGGTGTTGCCTTAAAAACTAGTATCAGCCCCTTGGATAGCGTTCGTATGGCGCTTTTCTCCGGCGGAAATCTTCGCTTTCTTTCCGATACCGTTCCATCAGCGCGTCCGCGTCCCAGGCGGGGCGCTCGAAGTCGCGGTGTCCGGCGAGAAGGGTGAGGAAGGGTCTGCCATCGTCCCGGACGGGGGGCAGGAAGTGAAAATCACCCGGGTATATTTTCCGCAGCAGATCCAGAAGCTTCACGCCCAGGGCGGCGAGCAGCTCGACCTTGCACAGGCTGATATCGGCATCTTCAACACCATCGCGGCTGCGGACGTTCTGGCTGACTGGAACGAGATCCTTGGCGAGGATTATCTGAAGGAAAACTTTGAGCAGTCCGCGCTGGACGTCGGCAACATCGACGGCAAGCAGCTCGGTCTGCCATGGAGCATGGCGTCCATCACCATGGTCTATAACCCCGAGATCCTGGCCGCTGCCGGCTGGGACAAGGTTCCTACCACCATCGAAGAGTTCGAGCAGTGCATGGCCGACATCAAGGCTTACAACCCCGAGATCATTCCCTATGCCGTCTCCACCAAGGACGCCACATGTGCGGGCGACTTCATGCCCTGGCTGTGGACGTTTGGCGGCGCGATCTTCAATGACGACGGCACCGTTGCCATCAACTCTGACGCGGCTGTGAAGTGTGTTGAGTGGTATCAGAAGCTCATGGACAAAGGCTACATCGCGATGGACACCGGCCGCGGCGAAGCACGCCAGATGTTCGCGCAGGGTCAGGTCGCATTCTATGACGACGCGGTTGTCGCCAAGGGGCAGGCTGTCAACAACGGCGTTGCTCCGGAAGATGTGGTCAAGGTTTGCTCCGCAATGTCCCGCCCGGTTCTGAACACCGGCGATCAGCCCCAGTCCACCATGTGGGGTCACATGCTTGTTACGTTCAAGAACTCCGAGTATCAGCAGGAAGCTGCCGACCTGGCAAAGACCCTCGTCAGCGACGAGGCCGCCATGGACTACTTCGAGAACAACGGCATGCCCCCTGTCACCAAGAGCATGGCTTCGAAGGACGAGGTCAAAAACGACGCTTATCTGAACGGCTTTCTGCAGGCAACCTCGACGGCTCGTCTGGAAGAGACTGCCCGCATGACCAACGCCAGCGAGGTCAAGACGATCCTCACCGAAGAGCTTCAGTATGCGCTGCTCGGCCAGAAGACCGCAGAGCAGGCTGTCGCCGATATGGCTGCCCGTCTGAACGCACTGTAATTATTCTGTTTCCTCTTACCTGTGCCGTCCCGGCTTCTGTCGGGACGGCACACCTTGAGCGACCCGGCGCAACGCCGCAGAACGGAGGTTTCCTGCATTGAAACAACTGAAAAATGGACGCGGGCTGACAGACTCCCAGACGGGCTTTTTGCTGATCGTGCCGGGTCTGGCGGTCTTCCTCGCCATTATCCTGTATCCCTTTATCGACGCGGTCATCACCAGCTTTACCGACCGCTCCATGCTGTATCCCGATTATCAATTTGTCGCATTCGCGAATTACGAAAAGGTCTTCAAAGACCCGTATTTCGGCAAGACGCTCGGCACGACGTTTCTTTTTGTGCTGGGCAGCACCATTCTTCCCTACACGCTGGGGCTCATTTGGGCGATCGACCTGAATCAGGGCTTCAAGGGCGCGGAATTCCTGCGCGGCGTGACGCTTGTAAACTGGATCATTCCCGGCACGGCCATCGGCTTCCTCTGGAGCTGGATATTCAACGGTCAGTACGGTATTCTTAATAGCATTTTGAAGGCGCTTGGGATCCTGGAAACCGGGATTCCGTGGCTCGGCCAGACAAACACGGCGCTTTTGTGCGTGATCATCGCGCGCACCTGGCAGATGCTGCCGTGGTACATGGCATTTCTGCTCGGTGGTTTGCAGAGCGTATCACTCGATCGGGTCGAGGCGGCGCACATCGATGGCGCAAACAACTGGACGACGTTTTGGCACATCATTCTGCCCGGCATGAAGCAGACGGCGGTGCTGGTGTTCATCCTCGGTCTCATCGGCAATTTGCAGCATTTCGACCTGCCGTGGACGATGGCACAGGGCGGTCCGGCGCGCGCCACAACGACGCTCTCCATCGAGGTCTACACAACGGCATTCAAGAACTGGAACATGGGCAAGGCTGCCACGGTCGGCACGATCTGGGCTGTTTTACTCGCCGTTTTCAGCATCATCTACCTGCGCCAGCAGAACAAGGAAGAAAGCTAAGGAGGAAAAGAAATGTCACAAATGTTTCAAAAGACAACTGCATTTCGGCTCTTCTTCTGGCTGAGCCTGATCCTGATCGGCTTTTTCATCTTCTTCCCGCTGCTCTGGCTCATAAACACCGCACTCAAGCCGACGAGCGAGACGTTCAGCAGCTATTTCTTCACAGGCCCTCTGACGCTGGGCAATATTATCCACATCGTGACGGATCCCAAGATCATGGGCTACCTGAAAAACAGCTTAGTCGTGTCCTTCGGCTCGAGCCTGATGGCGACGATCGTCTGCGCGTTCGCGGGGTACAGCTTCGCAAAGTTCCGCTACCGCGGGCGCAAGTTCGTCATGGGAATGTTCATGATGAGCCAGGCATTCCCGCAGGCGATTTTGCTGCTGTCCATCTACTCTCTGATGAACAAGACGGGTCTGCTCGGCAGCTATTGGGCGCTGCTCATCAGCTACGTGGTGTTTACGCTGCCGGTCGGCACGTGGACGCTGAAGAGCTATTTTGACAACATTCCGGATTCTCTCATTGAGAGCGCAAAGATCGACGGCGCGGGTCACTGGCGCATTATGACGAAGATCGTCTTCCCGATGGCGGTGCCCGGTATGATTTCCATTGCGATCGATGGCTTCGTTTGGAGTTGGAACGACCTGCTCTACTCCATGACGCTGGTCACGGACACAGCGAAGCGGACGCTTGCCTCCGGTCTTGTGATGACGTTCCTCGGCGAGGCGTCGACGAACTGGGGCTACATGATGGCGGCAAGTATTGTCGCGGCCGTCCCGGTCACAATGATTTTCGTTTTTTTGCAGCGCTATTTCATTCAGGGCTTGACAGCCGGTGCAGTGAAGGGATAAGGGAACCTCTGATTAAATCGGCAAGAGCTTTGAACGAGAGATTTCTCGATCAAGCGGTGCTTGTCCTCCAAATATCAGAATGGAGTTATATTATATAGTTTGAAAAGAAAGAGCCGAAATTTTCTGCGCCAAAGTTGCAGAAAATTTCGGTTCATTTTTGAAAGTGAAATCCCCCCAGAAATGAATGACAATGGATTTGCAGTGTGGGTGTCGAAACTTGCGAACAAAAGTTGTTTGCTTTTTCGTGGATATATGGGCAGTCGCAACAAAAAAGTTCTGCATCTAAAGTGTTGAACAGACACAAGATTAGCTGACAGACTTTGATTTGAAGTTTGTCAGCTTTTCTTTTTGCTGATTTTATGTGGCGAAAGGCCTACTTTCCCCAACTTCGTTCTTGACCATTTGGCGTTTCTGTGTCAAAATAGAACCATCAAACACCCGGAAGGAAGAAATATTATGAAGCACTTTTTGATCGTCGTGGATATGCAGAAGGACTTTGTGGATGGTGCGCTGGGAACGCCGGAGGCACAGGCAATTGTGGGAAAGGTAACGGATAAGATCCTTCACTTTGAGGGGCAGATCTTTGCTACTCTGGACACCCATCGGGAGAATTATCTGAATACCGCCGAGGGGAAAAAGCTGCCGGTAAAGCATTGCATCAAGGGGACTCCCGGCTGGATGCTGAACGACGACGTTGCGGCTGCGCTGGAACAGAAGGGCTATACACCGGTGGAAAAGCTGACCTTTGGCTCTGTTCTGCTGCCGCGGCTGCTGTACCAGGCAGCGGCGGGAGAGAATTTCACCGTTGAGCTGGTGGGACTGTGTACGGACATCTGCGTGGTGTCCAATGCTCTGATGCTGAAGGCGAATTTCCCGGAGATGGAGATTTCCGTGGACAGCACCTGCTGCGCCGGTGTCACACCGGAAACCCACGAGGCTGCCCTCACCACCATGCGCTGCTGCCAGATCAATGTGAAATCATAAAACTTCCATACAAGGATAGAAAACGCCGGAGTGGTGCCGCAAACGCGGCGCCGCACCGGCTCTTTCTGTAGCTGGTTTTGGATGCCCGATTATCCTTTCCTTGCTGCCTCTGCGGCGCGGTTTTCTGCCCAGAGGGCGTCTGCGGCGGGCTTCCAGCAGGCGGCGTAGGCGTCGCACTTGGCGCACAGATGGTCTGCCGTCTCGGGAGACTGCATGTCCGTGGAATGCGCGCCGGAGGCTTCTACTATTGCCCGGAGCTTTTCCGGATTCTCCAGCATGGGACAGGGACGGAGCATGTTGCCGTTGAAGGGCTGACCGTCGTGATAGGCCATGAACATGGGGGACTGCATGGCTTCCAGCAGGGACTTCTGGCGGATATTGGAATCGGAATAGTGGATGAATACACAGGGATCCATGTCGCCGTTGGCATTGCCCCGTCCGGAAGAAAACGGCGACAGAATCGGAAGTCCGCGTGCGGACAGGTGCGGTCATGATGCTGATTGCGGTGCTGGTATTCTATTTTTCCCGCTATCCCTATGTGCTGGAAGCGACGGCTGCGGTGCTCAGCATCATGGGCATCGTTGAGCTGCTCCGGGCGGCGGGGCATTGCACCTGGCGTAACGTCCTGCTTCTGAGCCTGATGGCAGTTGCGATCTGCATGAGGCGGCTCCCGTATTACGGAGAAATTCTTCTAATCACGTGGATTCTTGCGATTGTGGCCTTCGCCCTGTTTATGCGCCATAGGAAAGATGTCCATTCCATCGGCTTTTGGCGCATTTTGCCCTGTACGCTGATGCTTCCCATATTTTTTTACAGCGCGGTGGAGATTCGGCAATGGCCCCGGGGGCTTGCCGTTCTGATTTTTGTCATACTGGGCTGCACGATCAATGATGTGGCGGCGTATTTTGTCGGCAAAGCCTTCGGCACCCATAAGCTGGCGCCCACCATCAGCCCCGGGAAGACGGTGGAGGGCGGCCTGGGCGGCATGATCGGCTCCATGATTCTGATGAGCTTTTTTGCGTTCTTATATTC
>CAKTKF010000108.1 GCA_934569215.1 uncultured Oscillospiraceae bacterium | reverse complement strand
ATGAATAACCAGAACCAGAACAGAAATCAGAACAGCAACCAGAATAAGAACGAGAAAGAGAACCGTACTGAGAACCGCAGCGAAAACCGCAGCGAGAACCAGTCTCAGAACAAGAACTGCCGCTGACGGCAAACGGGCGCCCGGAATCCCGGGCGCCCGTAAATTTTTTATACTTCCATAAATCTTCCCAGCTGGAAGAAATAGAGATACTTTGCCTTGACCGGCATTTCATAAATGCGGCTCAGGGCTTCGGCGTAGGTCTGCACCTGGAGCCGGTAGCGTTCTGCCGCCCCGGCCACCGTGCTTTCCGTGACATGATCGGTTTTGAAATCCAGCACGATGATGCCGTCCTTTTCCAGCAGCGCGCAGTCCACGACGCCCTGCAACAGCACCTGTTCCCCCTCCAGGCCGTCACCGTAATGACTGCCGTCGTCGAGGATGGAGAACTTGAATTCCCGCAGGCATGGGCATCCGGCGCGAAGCTTCCGGCCGATTTCCGTATCGAAAAACGCCGCGATTTTCCCGCTGTCCGCCAGTTTTCCCTGTTCCTCGGTGATGAATTTCTGAGAAACCAGACGGTCGATCTCCGCCTTTACTTCGTCCTCGCTGCCGCAGTTTTCATAGCGCAGGTATTGCAGTACGGCATGAATGGCGCTGCCGTAGGCCTTGCCGCCGCGGCGTTCTGCCAGGAAGGACGGGCGGCGGAAATCCCGGGTCAGGAATCTCGGCTCCTGGGTGTCCTCCGCCGCTTCCTCGTCCTTGGCGCGGCCTTTGCGGTTGGTCGCCGTCTGCTTGGAGGGCGCACGGGTCGCCGCGTCGTGGGCATATCGGAAGGACAGGGCGTCTTGCAGCGCCTGTTCCACACCGTCAGGCATTGCGGGACGGATATCCGTCTCTGCCCCAACGGCATCTTCCGCTTCCGGGGCTTCGGATACGCGAATCACCCATGGGCGATTACCCAGCTTTGTCTCGCCGGGTCGGCCGCCCAGAGCGTGCAGCGCTCCCGCCTCGGTATGGCGCACCGCAGCCATCAGAACCCACTGTCCGGGACGCGCCGCCTCCCGGCACAATAGCTCTCCCCCGTCAAAATCCTGACGAAGGGCGATATCCTGAATCACCTTTCCGGGATTTTTTTCGCCGTAGGTCATAATCAGGCGATCCCGCGCCCGGGTCATGGCGACGTACAGCACCCGCAGCTCCTCCGACAGGCTTTCCGCCGCCATTTTCGCGGCGATGGCACGCTTGGCGACGGAGGAATAACGCACCCGGTTTTTGCTGTCCGCCACGGAAAGCCCCAGCCCCAACTCCCGGTCGCAGAGAATCTGGGCGCGCTGGCTCTCCGTATTGAACCGCCGGGAAAGGTTGCTGAGGAACACCACAGGAAATTCCAGTCCCTTGGACTTGTGGATGCTCATAATGGTCACGCATCCGGCGGGTGACAGTGCCGCCGAAATCAGCCCTTTTTCCTCCATGGCGTCCAGGAAATCCAAAAACTGCCCCAAATCCTTCAGATTGCCGCTTTCAAAATCCGCTGCAAGCTGATAAAACGTCTGAATATTGGCGGCTTTCGCCTCTCCGCCGGGCATGGCGGCGTAGACGCTGTCCAGTCTGGTCAGGGCAAAGCAATTTTCCAGAAGTGCCGTCAAGGGGTTCATCCTTGCTTCCCGGCGCAGCTTGTCCAGGGTGCTCAGGAAGGTTTTTTCCTTCGGATTGTCGCTGAGCAGCAGCGCGTCATAGAACGCGCCCTTTTTTTGCCTGCTTCGGATTGCCGCCAGTTCGTCGGCGGTGAAGCCGAAAATGGGGCTTGCCAGCGTACTGACCAGCGGAATGTCCTGCCGGGGATTCCAGATCACTTGCAGTAACGCGCGCAGGGTGCCGATCTCCTGGGTTTGCAGCAAATCCGTGCCGCCCCCCGAGGCGCAGCGAATGCCCCGGGCTTCCAGCGCCTTCTGGAAATACCCGCCGCCGCTGCCGGGGGAACGAAGCAGAATGACGATGTCCCCCGGACGAACCGGCCGCAGGCCGTCGCCGTCCCGCACCGGCGTTCCCTCCCGCAGCATCCGGGCGATTTGCTCCGCCACAAAGGCCGCTTCCTCGGGATACTGGTCGTCCCGGGTCTCGATCACATGCAGCTCCACGGCATCATCCAGCGGCACGTGGGGAATTCCCTCCCGAAGCTCCTCCGCTTCCCCGTAGGTCAGCCCGCCCACCTTGGGGCGCATACAGGTGTGGAACACGTCGTTCACCGCGTCGATAACCTCCGCGCCGGAACGGAAATTATGGCTCAGAAGAATTTTTCTTCCCTGCCCCGGCTCCGCCTGCCGGGCGGGGACGTATTTTTCGTACTTTTCCAGGAAAATGCCCGGGTCGGCCAAACGGAACTGGTAGATGGACTGCTTCACGTCGCCGACCATGAAGCAGTTCTGCTTCTCCCGGGTCAGGGCGTCGAAAATCGCGTCCTGCACGCCGTTGGAGTCCTGGTACTCGTCCACCATGATCTCCCGGTAGCGCCGCCCGATCTCCCGGGCAGCGGCGGTAGGCTGGCTTCGGGATTTTCCCAGGAGCAAATCCAGGGTCTTATGCTCCAAATCCCCGAAATCCAGCACCCGGCGGCTGCGTTTGGCCGCGGAATAATCCCGGTCAAACTGCCTTACCAGCGCCACCAGCCCCCGCTGGGCGGCGGCTGTCTGGTGGAGGTCTGTCAGCACCTGAGCGGAATCGTTGGAAAAGCCCACCAGCTTCTTTCTCAGGCCGTCCTTGCAGGCCGACCAGGCGGCTTTGATCCGTTCCGTCAGCTCCGGGTCGGGGTTATTCTTGGTGGGAAACCGCAGCGACCCGAAACGAGGCTCCCGCTTTGCCGCGATATCATCCCAGGTCGTGCAGGCGCGAAGCTGCTCCAGCTGGTACAAAGCGTCTCTCAGAGTAACGGCGGGCTTTTCCAGGCCGGGGCAGCTGTCGGCGCTTTCGGCGCATTGCCGAAGCACCGCCATCTGGCAGTCCAGATATTCCCGAAAATCCCGAATCAGGTATTGCCCCCACACCGTCTCCCCGGCGTCGCCGATGCCCTCGGCCTCCGCGTCGGTCAGGCATTTGTCCAGCCATGCCTCCGGGTTCAGGTGGCAGTGGGCGCTGTCGTAGACCTTTTCGACGAGCTCCGGCACCTGTCGATCCGATCGCCCCACGCCCTGGGTGTCCACAAACGCCCGGAAATCCGGGTCGTCCCCCGCCGTTTCATAGGCGCGGTCGAGCAAACCTTCCAGCACCGTCTCCCGGATTTCCCGGCACTCGTTTTCATCCGCCACCCGGAAATCCGCTGCAATGTCCAGTTTATAGGCATATTCCCGAAGCAAATCGGAACAAAATCCGTGAACGGTGGAGATTTTCGTCAGAAATAGGCGCTGCATCTGCCGCTGCAAATGCCGGTTTTCCGGCTGCCTGGCAATTTCCTCCGTCAGTTTGGCGGCGATTTTCCCCCGAAGCTCCGACGCGGCGGCCTTGGTGTAGGTGATGATGAGAAATTCGTCCAGGTTGGCCGGGTCATGTTCCTGTGTCAGAAAGCCCAGCAGCCGGTCGACCAATACCTTGGTCTTGCCGGAACCGGCGGCTGCGGAAACCAGCAGCTTGCCGCCCCGGCTGGTCACGGCCATTTGCTGCTGGGGCGTCAGTTTATCCGCCATGGTCTCCCATCTCCTTTCCGATCTCCTCCCAGAACCGCTGAGCATCCATCATTTTGTAATTCCTCCGCCCTTCTACGGCCGCCGGATGGCAAATGGGGCCATAGGGACAGAACCGGCAGGCGTCGTGGGCGCTGCCCCGGGTGTATGGGTTCGGCTCCACATTGCCGGAGACGATGTCCTCCACCAGTTTGGACAGCACCCGGAACACGTACCCCTCCAACAGCTTCAGCTGCTGCCGGTCGGCAAGGTCGCCGGAAACGGTGCCGTCCTTTTTCACGCTGTAGCACATCCGCTTAGGCGCGTCTCCCGGCTCCATCGCCTGCAAAACGGCTTCATCGTTCAGAAGCAGCCCCTTCCGCTTCCACTGGGAAATTCGCTCCTGCTCCGCTTCCCCGGCGGTCAGCTTGCCGTCGGCGTTCAGATAGGGCGCACGGGCGGGAAAATACTGCACCCCGGCGGCCACCGGGCGGTCGCCCAGCATATCGCTTCCGCTGCTTTTCAGGGCGAACATGTACAAAAGCATTTGCAGCCCCACGCCGTTGAATACGTCGCAGTAATCAAAATCCTTTTTGCCGGTTTTGTAGTCCACCACCCGGTAATAGCGGCTGACGCCATTGTCCCAGGTGTCCACCCGGTCAATAAAGCCCCGCAGAACCGCGTTCATGCCGCCGTTTGGAATTGGGATGGGCGGCAGACCCTCCCCGTCGCCGAAGCCGACTTCAAAGCCCGCCGGGGCAAACGCCGCCTGGCTCAGCTCCTGCCACAGCTCCCGAACCACCATGTCCAGCTCCTGGATATGGCGGCGGAACAGATACGTCACCCGTTCCGACTCGATCTGGCTGAAATGCTCCCGGGCGTATTCCTCGCTGAAGCCATGGGCAATTTCCAGCGTTTCTTCCAGGGAAACCCTGTGGAATCCCCCCAACTCCCCAATGCGGCGGGCGGAATTTTCCAGCACCGCGTGGACATAGGTTCCGAATTCCGCCGGGTCGATGGCGGCTTCCTTCCGCTCCTGCACCCGAAGGCCGTACTTGAGGAAGTAGGACAGGCGGCACTCCGCCTGACGGTCGATCTGAGAGGCGGAAAGATTCAGCGTCGAGCCGTAGAGTTTGCCAATGGTTTCCCGCTCCACCTTTCCGAAGCGGTAATCCCGCCGATGGCAGGTTTCCAGATATGTATCCCGGACATTCAAACGTCCGGCAACGTCCCCGGCGTCCCACCGGGCAAGGTATGCCCCCGTTTCCCATCCATCCGCCGGGGCAAAGCCCAGGGTGTTTTTCACCTGCTGCTCCCCGCCCGCGAGCTCATTCAGGCGGCGGTAGACAAAGGACGGCTGGTCGCCGGAGCAAAACACGCTGACAGACGCCATAGCGCCGCAGAAGCAGCCGTAAATCTCCGCAAATTCCGCCTGCACGCCCTCCATGGCGCCGCCGGTGAGGGGTACGCCCAGCTCCCGGAGGGTGACCCGCTCCTGATCGGTCAGGACACCGGCGGAGCCAGAGTAGCCGGGAAGCTTGCCTTCCTCCGCCCCCAGCACAATCAGGTGCTTTTCCTGATGGCAGCGCATGGCGGACACGGGGCCGACCTGCACCGCGTCCAGCACCGGCGGGATGGTTCCCACGTCGTACTGGCTCAGCAGCAGCCGGAAAAGGCGG
>CAKTKF010000107.1 GCA_934569215.1 uncultured Oscillospiraceae bacterium | reverse complement strand
CCCCGGCAGACCCACATGAAGCTTTTGTCGGACGTCTGCGCCGACGCCCAATGGCTGGTGCGGATGGTGGAGAATCTGCTGTCCGTGACCCGGGTGGACGCCGCCACCGTCCGTCTTTCCAAGAACGGTACCGTTCTGGAGGAGCTGATCGACGCGGTGCTGGTGAAGTTCCGCAAGCACTACCCGGACATAGACGTTCACGTGGAGATTCCGGAGGAATTCGTCAGCATCCCCATGGACGCCATGCTGATCTCCCAGGTGCTGATGAACCTGCTGGAAAACGCGGTGTTTCATGCCAAGGGTATGGAGAATCTCCGGCTTCGGGTGGAGGTCAAAGGCTCCTGGGCGTATTTTTACGTGGAGGACGACGGCTGCGGCATCCCGGAGGAAAAGCTTTCCAGGCTGTTCACGGGGATGCTGGACAGCGAAGCACCCACAGACCAGAGCCGCAGCAGCATGGGCATCGGCCTGAGCGTGTGCAGCGCCATTATCAAGGCACACGGCGGGGAAATCTGGGCAAACAAGCGGGCCGGCGGCGGAACCGAGGTTGGCTTCCGGCTGGAAATGGAGGACGAAAATGGGGAATAACAAATATAAGGTACTCATTGTGGAGGACGACCAGAGCATTCTGGGCTTTGTCCAGACGATTCTGGAGACCAACGGCTATCAGGTGCTGACCGCCGAGCGGTGCCGTCAGGGGTTGCTGATCTTCTCCTCCTATACGCCGGATCTGGTGGTGCTGGATTTGGGGCTTCCGGACATGGACGGCGGCGAATTTATCCGGCAGGTGCGCCTTTTCAGCACCGTTCCCATCATTGTTCTGTCCGCCCGGACGGAGGAAAACGACAAGGTCTCCGCCCTGGACTTAGGCGCCAACGACTACATAACCAAGCCCTTCGGGACGGCGGAGCTGCTGGCACGGGTGCGGGCGGCGCTTCGTGCCGGCCGGAACCGGGCGCGGGTCGCCCCGGCCAACCTGTTCACGGTGGACGATCTTCTCATCGACTACGACCGGCGGCAGGTGAGCGTCGGCGGGAATCCCGTTCACCTGACCCAGACGGAATACAATATTCTGGCACTTTTGAGCCAGCACACGGGCAAGGTGCTGACCTACGCCACCATCATCCGCTCCGTCTGGGGCAGCATGGACGACGGGAGCGTAAAGAAGCTGCAAGTGAACATGGCGAACATCCGCAAGAAGCTGGGCTGCCGCCCGGGGGACTGCCGGTACGTCATCAATGAGCTGGGCGTAGGATACCGCATTGCCGACGAATAATACAAAGTCTCTCCAGAAAGGCTGCCGCTGCCTTTCCGGAGAGACTTTCCCTGTCCGGCAAAGCTTTGCCCCATTTTTACCGTCGGCGCAGTATAATATACCCCAATTCAGGCGGCGTGGATGTCCCCTGACCGTTATCAAAGGAGTTTATTTATGGAAGTGCTTGTAGAAAACCTGACGTTTCTAACATGGCAGCAGGTGCTTATGTGGATCATCGGTGGCACGCTGATCTATCTTGCCATCGTCAAGGAGATGGAGCCGTCGCTGCTGCTGCCCATGGGCTTCGGCGCGATTCTGGTGAACCTGCCCAATTCCGGCGCGGCGGGGGTCATCGCCCATCTGTTCCAGCTCGGCATCGCGGGGCATGAGCTGTTTCCGCTGCTGCTGTTCATCGGCATCGGCGCGATGATCGATTTTCAGCCGCTGCTGGCAAATCCCAAGCTGATGATCTTTGGCGCGGCGGCGCAGTTCGGTATTTTCTTCACCCTGGGGCTGGCGTCCCTGCTGGGATTTGAGCTCAACGACGCGGCCTCCATCGCCATCATCGGCGCGGCGGACGGCCCTACCTCCATTTTCGTCGCCCAGCAGCTGGGTTCCGGCTACACGGCGGCCATTATGGTGGCGGCTTACTCCTACATGGCGCTGGTGCCGATGGTGCAGCCGCCGGTGATTCGCCTGTGTACCACCCAGGCGGAGCGGAAGATCAAAATGACCTATAAGGGTCGCCCCGTCTCCAAGACCACGAAAATCCTGTTCCCCATTGCGGTGACGATCATTGTCGGACTCGTCGCGCCCCAGGCCGTGGCGCTGATCGGATTTCTCATGTTCGGGAATCTGATCCGGGAGTGCGGCGTGCTGAATTCCCTGTCGGAGACGGCGCAGAACGTGCTGGCGAACCTGATTACCATTCTGTTGGGACTGACCATCGCCTCCCGGATGAACGCGGCGGAGTTCCTGCGGGTGGAGACGCTGCTGATTCTGGGACTTGGACTGGTCGCCTTCGTGATGGACACCGTGGGCGGCGTGATGATCGCGAAATTGATGAATCTGTTCCTGAAAGAGAAGATCAACCCCATGATCGGCGCGGCGGGGATTTCCGCGTTCCCCATGTCCGCCCGTGTGGTGCATAAAATGGGTCTGGCGGAGGATAAGCAGAATTTTCTGCTGATGCACGCCGCCGGGGTCAACGTTTCTGGCCAGATCGCCTCCGTCATTGCGGGCGGCCTGATTCTGGCGCTGGTAGGAGGTTAAAGATGGAACTGCATGTGGATTATCTGATAAATGTCCTGCCCATTGTGGGTACGGGAATGCTGGGCGTTTTTCTGGTCACCGGCGTGATCATCGCCGGGGTGAGCCTGCTGAATGCGCTGACTTCCAAGGACAAATAATTACGGGGGTCAGGCTTGTGCCTGACCCCCTGAGTGTTATTTCATGAACTTATCGATTGCCTGACACAGATCGTCAATGGCGTCCTCGTCCCCGGCGGCTACCGCATCTACCATGCAGTGGCGCATGTGGTCTTTCAGGATCACCTTGCCGGTGTTGTCCAGGGCGGAACGCACCGCTGCCAGCTGAATCAGCACCTCCGAGCAGTCGTGACCCTCCTCCACCATCCGCTTCACCTTTTCCAGGTGGCCGATGGCGCGGGACAGCCGGTTCAGCACGGCTTTCTGATTTTCGTGGACATGGCCGTGACTGTGGGGAATGCCATGGGCATGGAGGTAGGCATGGTCATGCTCGTGATCGTGGTCGCCGCAGCAGTCGTGGGTGTGTTCGGTGTGGTCGGTCATCGTCTTGCCCTTCTTTCTCAGGTGAAACATATTTATCCTAGTATACCTTTTTTCTGCCCATTCCGCAAGCCCTCCGGGGGGATATCTGCATAAAAATAAATGTTTTGACAGATGCGTCTTCCGTGGGTATAATATTAGGGAAACTCTGATTAAATCGACGAGAGCTGGCGGCAGAAGATTTTGACCCAGCCGAAGGCGATTTATTCAGAGGTTCCTTAGAAAAATAAAGGAGGCTATCCTATGCATATCGATTCCGAACACGTGGCCGGCGGCCATGAGCATGCGCACGCCCATACCCACGAGCATACCCATGACGGCGTTGCCCACACCCATGAGCATACCCATGCGCACACCCACGACCACGAGCACCCCCACGATCACGCCCACCTCCACGCCGACGGCGCGGAGCATACCCATTCCCACGAATGCAGCCAGGACTGCGCGTCCTGCGCCGGCACCTGCGAGCATACGCCCATGGAGGAGCTGGTGGCGCTGATGAAGTACATGGTCGGCCACAACGCCGCCCATGCCAGGGAGCTGGCTGACCTCGCCGTCCAGCTGGACAAGGCGGGCGACCACACCGCTTACGAGCAGGTCATGGCCGCCGTATCCGACTTTGAGAAGGGCAACATGCGCCTGAGCGTTGTGCTGTCCAGCCTTGAGGTCAAGTAAAGGAGGGACAAACGATGTGTCTTTCTACCGTTTATAAGAACAAGCTCACCCCGGAAACGGTCATGATGCGCAACGTCATGAAGATCGAGTGCCGGGACGGTATGGTGATCCTCACCGACCTGATGGAGCGCCAGATGGCCGTGGAGGGTACGCTGGAAATGGCAAACCTGGTAGACGGCGTCGCCGTTGTGAAAGAGAATATTCCTGCATAATTGATTTCTCCCGGATGGCGCAGCCGTCCGGGGGAAATTCTGTATATCCCGCTGCTTTCTGGAGACCCTAAGCACCAAGAGGTGACGGGTTTTGATTATGTCTTATGTGCGTACCATCGCGCTGTATCTGGTGCTGATCGTCTGCGTCCGGCTGATGGGCAAGCGGCAGATTGGGGAGATGGAGCCGACGGAGTTTGTTGTGACCATGCTGCTGGCAAATCTGGCTGCCATTCCCATGCAGGATGGAGCGATCCCCCTGTATTCCGGGCTGGTGCCGATCCTGACGGTTCTGGGGTCGGAGCTGGTGCTGTCCGGGCTGATTTTGTACAGCGTGAAGTTCCGGCAACTGCTGTGCGGCAAGCCGGTGATCCTGATCGAAAACGGGAAGCTGGTGCAGGACAATCTCCGTCGCACCCGGGTCACCCTGGACGAGCTGACGGGGCATCTGCGGGAAAAGGATGTACTGGACATCACCGCCGTGCAGTACGCCATTCTGGAAACCGACGGGAATCTGTCCGTATTTCCCTTCCCCAAGGAGCGCCCTGCCAGCGCCAAGGATGCCGGGCTGCATCCCAAGCCCCAGTTTCTCCCCGTGACCATCGTGGAGGACGGCTTTCTGTCCCGGGAAAATCTGGACAGAGCCGGGAAGGATGAGGCCTGGCTGAAGCAGGTCTTGCGGGAGCACCGCGCGGAAATCGCGGACACCCTGCTGCTGACGGTGGATGCGGGGAATAAGGTCGTGTGGCTGGGAAAGGAGTACGGCAAATGAAACGCAGTTGGATCGGTTTTGTTCTGCTTCTGGTGCTTCTGGCCGGGGGTATTGCCGCCACATGGGGCATAGCGAAATGCCACGAACCCATCGCCAGAGATTTGGAAAACGCCGCAAAGACGGCGCTTCAGGGGGACATGGCACAGGGAGAAGCACTGATGCTTCAGGCGCGGGACGCCTGGGGGCGCAGCCGCCACCTGGGCGCCTGCTTTGCCGACCACACGCCCATGGAGGAGATCGACGCTCTGTTTTCTCAGGTGGAGGTCTACGCCGCCGCCCGGGAGGAAACCGACTTCGCCGCCGGCTGCGCCGCCCTTTCCCGAAAGGTGGAAGCCATGGGGAAGGCTCACGGGGCGTCGTGGTGGAATCTGTTTTAAGAATGCCGCACCCCTTTGCCGTGCAAGCACCTCCTCGCCTCCCCCCTTTGGGGGAGGTGGCCGAGCGTAGCGAGGACGGAGAGGGGAAACTGGGGTGCAAGACCCTCTCAGTCACCTTCGGTGACAGCTCCCCCAAAGGGGGAGCCAAGGGGTTGTCCCCTGACACGAAAAATGGAGCGTATCTGTACGGATACGCTCCATTCCAGTCTGTCAAAGAACTACCCAAACGCCCCCGTTTCTGCTATAATAGAAGAAATGGGGGATGTTTTCATGGAAGACT
>CAKTKF010000106.1 GCA_934569215.1 uncultured Oscillospiraceae bacterium | reverse complement strand
CTGGGTGGCGAGGCGGTTCGCCGAGGTCGTCTTGCCCGAGGAACTGGGGCCTGCCAGCAGCACGGCCTTTGCCCCCCTCTGGCAAACCTGATCGGCCACCTGGGAAAACCGTTTTTCGTGAAGAGCCTCGTTGACGCGGATCAGCTCCCGGATGCGGCCGGAATTCGTCAAGTCGTTGAGGTCGGCCACCGTCTGGCATTCCATCAGCTCACCCCAGCGCTCGCCCTCGTTATAAACGCTGAAAAAGTTGGGCATGGGCGGCACCTTGGCGCAGATCTCCGGATTTCCGTCGTCCGGATAGACAAATACGAAGCCGCCGTCCGCCGGGAGAATATCCCATACCGTCAGGTATCCGGTAGAGGGCATCATCTCGCCGTAGTAATAGTCGGCGAAACATGCGTAGGCGTACTCGTCGAAGTAGTCTGCCGTCCGCCAGGATAGGAGCCTTGCCTTATCGGTCTGCCCCTCCTGCCGGAACCGGTCGATGGCCTGCTGCAATTTTACCCGGCGGCGAATCAGGGGAATGTCCTGCCCCACCAGCTCATTTACCCGCGCTTTCAGGGTCGAAGCGGAAAAATCCTTTGCCCCTCCGACGCTGATGTACACGCTGGAACCCAGCGTACAGGTCATTTTTGCCGTCGCCTCCGGCCACAGTTGCCGGATCGCAAGGAAAATGACGAACTGCGCCGTGCGGATATAGCACTCCTTGCCTGCCGGGTCGGCGTAGCGGAGCAGACGAACTTCGCCGTTGGACGCCGCCATCGCCCGGCGCATGGACGGACGGTCGACCTCCGCCTCTTTCTGCCGCACGGGAATATAATTTAATGTAAAGACCTCACCGGCGATTTTCGCGGCAAGGGCTCTTTCCGTCAGCGTACCGCCGTCCAGCCCCAGCTGCTTCACCAGTTCCAGCAGGCTCTGTCCCGGCTGGGGCAGCACCTTCCGTCCGTCCATTGTCAAATCCATAAACGTTACCTCCTTGGGGGAATTGCACAAAACGTGTGCCATATTATAGCACACGTTTATATTTTCTGCAAGATTTATTTCGACTTCGCCTTGCAACGCCGCAGCAGCAGATATCCAACTACGCCAATGATAAGCAGCGCCGCCATCCACGCCGGTCTTGTCCAAGCGGGGGTGGTGACAAAAATGGCCGTGGGGCCGTCCGCGCCGCCGATGATGCCGATGGTGGCAGCACCCCCACTCTTACGGCGAAGCAGGAAATAGCCGATCAGGGAAACGAAGCCGTCGTACAGCAGCCGCACGCCCCCGATCGCCGCGATTCCCAGGAACAGAAAGCGCCATGGGCTTTTCCGGTAGGCATAGTCCTTCATCTGCTCATTCAGGTCGACGGCCGCTTTCGCCGGGGTGCCAAGCTCGGCATAAATTTCCTCGTCGGTCTGCCCTGCCTCCCGGCGGGCAACTATGGAGCTTTGGAAGTCGCTCATGACCCTGGCCTTTATCTCACGGGGCAGGTTCAGCCTCCGCTCCACCGCGTTCACGTATTTCTTCATTTTCCTTTCCGCCTGGGTCATGGTTCTTTTCCTCCCTGTAAAATTGCGTTTACCGTGTCCTCAAATTCCTGCCAGATGCGCTGTCGGCGGAGATTTTCCGCTTGACCTGAGTCCGTGGCTTCGTAGATTTTCTTCGGCGCCGTGCGTCCCTCTCCGGTCGACCACTGGGAGCGGATCATGCCGTCATCCTCCAGGCGGTAGAGAATCGGGTACAGCGTTCCTTCCTTCAGGGAAAACCGCCCCTGGGAGGATATTTTCAACTCCGACAGCAGCTCGTAGCCGTAGGCAGGCTTTGCGCAGATCAGCTTCAGAACCAGCATTTCCAGCACGCCCTTTTTTAATTGCTGGGCAAATCTGTCCTCCATCGGTTCCCCTCCTATTTAGCATTGCTAAGTATTTGTAATATAACATTCGTTTCTGATTTTGTCAAGGGAAAAGGACTTGTCCGTATGGGCAAGCCCTTTCGTAAATTATCCCAGCTTCATCAACGTGGTTCCCGGATAATAGTGCGCCAGAATTTCCGGGCAGGTGCTTCCGGTGACCGCCATGGCGTCCGCGCCGTACTGGCTCATGCCCACCCGGTGGCCGTAGCCCCTGGTGGTGACGGTAACGGTATCCTCGGTGGTGGAGATGGAAAACGCTGTAGAGCGCAGACCCAGCAAAGAACGAAGCTCCGTTCCCCTGTAGCTCGTCCCGCCGATGACAATGGTATCAACGCCGCCGCCATCGGTATAGGTCACATCCCGGAACCAGCCTCCGGGGCTGCCGCTGAGGGTCACGCCCAGGGCATCCTGAAAGGCTTCCGCCGAAAAGCGCACCGTATCCGTGTAATGCGCCGCCTTTTCCTCCCCGGGACTGGCCACGGCCTGCAAATAGGGAAATTCCGTCCCCCACACCGCCGCGGCGTCCTCGGTACTGCCGCCGGAGCAGGAAAAATACGTCGCTTCGATCAGCTCTCCCTCATAGGTCAGCACCCAGCCCGAGGCAGCGGCCACGGCGGCACGCACCTTTTCCAGCCCTTCCTCCGTGCCGCCTTGAGACAGATAGTCCTCGTCTCCGATGTAGCCCTGACAGCACGCGCTGCGGGTACATACGGAGCAGTCCCCATGCTTGCCCCCGGTCTCCCAGGCCTTCCGGGCATACGTCCGGGCAACCACCGACTGGGCTTCCAGCGCTTCGCCTTCAAAGGAAACCGGCATTTCCGCCAGCACCACCCCGACGAGGTAGCTGTCCATATCCATCTGGGAAACCGTGCCGTCCTCCTGCCTGACCAGCACGGGAAGCCGCACGGTCTCCTGCGCCGTGGGCTGTACGGTCTGCACCGTCGTTTCCTTCGTCGTCTCCGGCGGAGCATCCATCTGTCGCGCCGCAATACTCAGCACGATCCCCGGCACTACCAAGCCCATGGCGGCGGCGGTCAGAATATCCTTTGCCAATGTTCTCATTGGTATCCCCTCCCGGAGATATGGTAGCACAGCGGGGGGACAGAATGCTGTCAGAACATACACAAAGAAATACAGCCCGCAGACAGAATCTGCGGACTGCATTTGGGGGTTGGAAACTCGGGAAAACCCTTTTTAATTGCCCTTATTGTGGCAGGAACCGCACGCGGCACAGCCGGCGCAGTTGCCGCCGCAGGAGGACTTTCCCTGTTTTTTATCGCGCATCATACTGTGGATAATCAGAGCAACCGCTGCCAGCAGGAGCAGGCTGATGAGAATTGTACCGATATTCGTGCTGATCCATTGCAGCATAAAAATCACTCCGTTTCAGAACATTGAAGGTTGGAGCCAGACATAATGTCTGGCTCCAAGACGATTAGACTTTAGACAGCTTGGTAGCTTCCTTGTAGGGCTTGAACAGCAGGTACAGCATACCAGCCAGAGCAGCCAGAGCGAAGATCAGGCCGATCACGCTGGCGTGTCCGAGGAACAGGTTGCCGAACTGGTTGATCATCAGGGCGATGAGGTAAGCGAAGCCGCACTGATAGCCGATGGCGAACCAGGTCCACTTGGCGTTGTTCATCTCACGCTTGATGGCGCCGATGGCCGCGAAGCAGGGGGCGCACAGCAGGTTGAACACCAGGAAGGAATAACCGGTAATGCCGTTGAAAGCATTGGCAAGGTTCTGATACACGGTTCCGTCTCCGCCGCCGTACAGGATGCCCAGCGTACCGACGATGTTTTCCTTGGCGACCAGGCCGGTGATGGAAGCGACAGCCGCCTGCCAGTTGCCCCAGCCCAGAGGCTTGAACACCCAGGCCAGCACGCCGCCGATGGCAGCCAGGATGGAGTAGTCGATCTCATCCTCGCTCAGCATCCGGAAGGTGCCGTCAACGAAGCCGAAGTAAGTGGTGAACCACACGAAGATGGTGGACAGCAGGATGATGGTGCCGGCCTTCTTGATGAAGCTCCAGCCACGCTCCCACATGCTGCGCAGGACGTTGGACACGGTGGGCAGGTGGTAAGCGGGCAGCTCCATAACGAAGGGAGCAGGCTCACCGGCGAACATCTTGGTCTTCTTCAGCATAATGCCGGACACGATGATGGCGGCCATGCCGATGAAGTAAGCAGAGGTAGCGACCCAAGCGCTGCCGCCGAACAGAGCGCCCGCGATCATGGCGATGAAGGGAACCTTCGCGCCGCAGGGGATAAAGGTGGTGGTCATAATGGTCATCCGGCGGTCACGCTCGTTTTCAATGGTACGGGATGCCATGATACCGGGAACGCCGCAGCCGGTGCCGACCAGCATGGGGATGAAGCTCTTGCCGGACAGGCCGAACTTACGGAAGATACGGTCAAGGACGAATGCGATACGAGCCATGTAGCCGCAGGCCTCCAGGAAGGCCAGCATCAGGAACAGCACCAGCATCTGAGGCACGAAGCCCAGAACTGCGCCGACACCGGCCACGATGCCGTCCAGGATCAGGCCGCTGAGCCATTCAGCCGCGTTGGCCTTCTCCAACAGGTTGCCGATCAGAACGGGGATACCGGGGACCCACACGCCGTAGTCCGCGGGGTCGGGCTCTTCGCCGTAGCTGTCCAGAGTCGCAACGGCTTCCTCGTAGTCAGCCAGAGAAGCGGTCTCTTCGGTGATCTCCAGGGTCTCCTCATCCTCGACCTCGTAGGTGAAGTCGCCGGTGGGAGCAGTGCCGTTCTCTTCCACGTAGGCGTCATAGCCGTCTACGATCAGGGACGCCGCACCGTACTCGTCGGCTGCGTCGTTATAAGCGGAGGAGCCGATGCCGAACAGGTGCCAGCCGTCGCCGAACAGGCCGTCGTTTGCCCAGTCGGTAGCGGCAGCGCCGACGCCGACCATGGCGATATAGTAAACCAGGAACATGACAACCGCGAAGATGGGCAGACCCAGCCAGCGGTTGGTCACGATCTTATCGATCTTATCGGAGGTGGTCAGCTTACCGGCGGAGTGCTTCTTGTAGCAGCGCTTGATGACTTCGCCGATGTAGATGTAACGCTCGTTGGTGATGATGCTCTCGGCGTCGTCGTCCAGCTCCTTCTCGGCAGCTTCAATGTCGGCCTCGATGTGGGACATGGTGTCCTTGGTCAGACCCAGCTTCTCCATCACCTTGTCGTCGCGCTCGAAGATCTTGATGGCGTACCAACGCTGCTGCTCCTCGGGCATGCCGTGAACGGTAGCTTCCTCGATGTGGGCAATGGCATGCTCCACAGGGCCAGAGAAGGTGTGCATCGGAACGGTCTTGGCGTTCTTCGCGGCGTCAATGGCGGCTTCCGCAGCGGCCATAACGCCGTCGCCCTTCAGGGCGGAGATCTCAACGACCTTGCAGCCCAGCGCCTGGGACAGCTCGGAGATGTTGATCTTGTCGCCATTCTTGCGGACGATATCCATCATGTTGATGGCGATGACCACGGGGATACCCAGCTC
>CAKTKF010000105.1 GCA_934569215.1 uncultured Oscillospiraceae bacterium | reverse complement strand
TCAGCACAATCTGACCCTGGCCATCCAGGCGGCGGCAGACCTTCTTGCCAAGCTCCCGGAACGGTATCACGCGCTTTGCCTCAGCGCCGAAGAAACAGAGCATATGGCGGCTCTGCGGGACGCAATTCCCTGGCCCCACGACCCTGTTACCGGACATCTTACCCAGGACGAAACCCTGCATCTGCTGGAACCGGTTGACCCTGTAACGCTGAAACCTGATGCCGGAGCCAGCTACCATCATGTATGTTTTGACCGTTTGCAGCGGTATAAGGTCATTAAACAGGCTGATGTGCTTCTCCTAATGACGCGGCTTCCGCAGCTCTTCACAGCGGAAGAAAAACGCACCGCATGGAAGGACTTTGAACCTATCTGCCTCCACGATTCCACATTGAGCTTTGCCAGCCACGCTCTGTTTGCTCTTCAGAACGGATTAACAGAACAGTGCATGGACTACCTGAAAAAAGCGCTCCTGCTGGATCTACGAGATGTGATGGGCAACACCGGCCATGAGGGTCTGCACCTGGCGTGTATGGGTGAAGCCTGGCAGGCGGCAGAGTGCCTGATACACTTACAACAATAGAAGAACATCAAAAATGCGCACCCACTTACAATCAAAAGCGGATGCGCATTTTCTGATTTTTAGGAGGCTCTGCCAGAAATGACCTCAACAACTTCAGGCCGCATGAAGAAGATTGATTGTTTTTTCGGTATAATGGATCGTTTTTTCTTGAAATATGCAAAAAAGAGAGGCTGCCTCGAATGATTTTGAAAATCATTTTGAGACAGTCCCTTTTTGTTTCACGGCCGTGCCGTTATCGGCCGTATCCGAAAGCTGGCAGAACGGTTGAGCCGCAGCCGTTTGCCCTTGGTAAGCCATTTCTCCCGAAAATGCCGGATGGATCCCGGAGGGGAAATTGGAAGGCAAACGCGCCGCCTGCCCGTTCTGGCAGCTTTCGATCGGCCTCGGGGGATATCTGTCGGCTGCCTTATCGCGGTACAGTTTTGAAGGATGTGTGTGCAATACAGATTAAGGAAATCGGATTAGGAGGTATTTTTGCGATTTGGCATCCGTTAATACAGCGTGGTAATGTTTACGCCAGTGCTTCGCCCAGGCTGCGGCAGGCGCTCAGGGCTTCGTCGTCCGGGGTCTCCTGGCAGATCACGCTGTCGCAGGCCAGGTTCGCGCCCTTTTCCCGGCAGCTTTCTTCCCAGGTGCGCATCCATTCGCCGTCGCCCCAGCCGTAGGAGCCGAACAGGGCGATTTTCTTGCCGGAGAGCTTGCTCTCGCAGGTCTCGAACATGGGGGCGAACTCGCCGTCCTCCAGTTCCTCCGCGCCCATGGCGGGGCAGCCGAAGGCGACCGCGTCAAATTCGTCCATCTTTCCTCCGTCGAACTCGGCGGCGGTGAACAGCTCCGCTTCCGCTCCGGCGTGCTTTGCGCCTTCCTGAACGGCCTGCGCCATCGTCTCGGTATTTCCGGTGCTGCTCCAATAAACAACTGCAATTTTCATTTTCAAAAGTCCTTTCTTATTTCATCCGGCTACGGTGAGCCGTTCGATGTCGATTCCGCTGGCAAGCTGACGGCAGTAGACCCTTGTGCAGGCCTTGTACTTGGCAAAGGTCTTTCGCGCCGCTTCCTCGTTTTCGTAAACCTTCCAGCAGCCCACGCACTTGCAGGGTCTGTGCTCCAAAAAGCCCTTCACGTCCTCCGGCGGATAGCTTAAAAACAGGCCGATCTCGTGGGGAAAATCCTCCTGCTGCTTTAATCGCCGGGCAAGCCTTGTCAAGCAGCGGCTCCCGCCTCGGCAGTTGTAGCCGCACGCGCTGAGAAGCGCTTCACAGGACGCGCAGGAGAGGTCTTTTTCCAGCCTTGCCGGCCGGTAGAGATAAATCAGTGCCTTGTCCTGCCGGATTCGCAGGGGAACTGCCCGGACGCCCTTTTTTCCAAGCCGCCGGTTCAGACTCCGCAGAAAATCCAGCAGGTCTTCCCGGCTTTCATAGGGGCAGGCAAACAGGTTGCCGGTTTTCAGCCCCGCCAATGTGGGGGCGCAGTTGCGAACCACCTGTTCCTCAGACACAGCCGTCCTCCCTGCCCCGGGCGATTCGGCGCAGGCTTTTCCGGATGGAAATGACGCCCACGGACGTTACGGTGACAGCCGCAACGGCACCGACGCCGGACAAAATCGTGGCAATTTCCATAGCTCGAACCTCCCGTTTTCATAATGATAAAATCATCTTTTTGGTTAGCCTCCGCTAACTGGCTATATCATACACGATGTTGCTCCGTTTGTCAAGTCTTTTTCCTACTATTTCTATAGGCAGGTTTTTGGATGTGAAAAAGCGCCCCAGCAGGGCGCTTTTAAGCCGTTTTATTGAAGTTTCCGAGCCTTTTATTCCTGCGGCAGCGTGACAATTCGGGCTTCATGATGGACGGTTGGCAGAATTTTCTCCATCAGGTCAGCCGTCCGAAAGCGCAGGCTGGAGGTGTTGATGCAGGGATGGCAGCCGATGTACTCCCCTTTCAGCACGTCCTCGTCCATGAGAAGCTGCACATGGTTTTCCCGGTCGTTCATCAGCCCCAGGACGCTGACGGAGCCGGGGGTGATGTCCAGAAACTTCTCCATATACTCCGGCGCGGCAAAGCTCAGGCGGGAGGAACCGATCTCCTTGGAGAGAACACTGGTCTTAAAATGCTTGTCCCCAGGGAGCATCAGCAGATAAAAGTCCGTACACTGCCGGTTGCACAGCAGCAGATTCTTGCAGATCACCGCGTCCAGCACCCGGTCGATCTCCTCGCAGGCCTCCATGGTCATAGCCGCCTCGTGATCGATGCGCCGATAGTCGATTCCCAGGCTGTCCAGCAGATCGTAGCAGCGGATTTCCTTCTCAAGCCGTCCGGCACAGTTGGCGGGACGTCCGTTTACCAGTTCCATAGCTATCATCCTTTCCTCAGCTGCCAGAAGGCCACGGCGCTGGCAGCCGCTACGTTCAAAGAATCCACGCCGTGGTACATGGGGATTTTTACGGTGTAGTCGCACCGGGCAATGGTCGTCTCCGTCAGGCCGTCGCCCTCGCTGCCTAAGATCACCGCCAGTTTTTCCTCCGCCATGAGACGGCGGTCGTCAATGGAGACGGAATCGTCGCTCAGCGCCATGGCGGCGGTTTTGAAGCCCAGACGGCTCAGCTGCGCCATCCCCTCCCCCGGCCAGTCTCCCGTAAACGTCCAGGGAATCTGAAACACCGTCCCCATGCTCACCCGGGCGCTGCGGCGGTACAGCGGGTCACTGCATCCGGGGGTCAGCAGTACGGCGTCCATCCCCAGCGCGGCGGCGGAACGGAAGATTGCCCCCACGTTGGTAGGATTCTGGACGTTTTCCAGAACCACGATCCGCGCTGACCCGGCGCAGATATCCTCCACGGAGGAAAGCCCCGGGCGGCGCATGGCGCACAGCACGCCCCGGGTCAGGTGGTAGCCGGTGAGATTGCACAGCAGCTCCTCGTCCGCGGTGTATACGGGAACCCCGGGACAGCGGGCGAGAACCTCCCGCGCCGCCCCCGTGATGTCCTTGCGCTCCATGAGCAACGACACCGGCTCATAGCCGCCGTCCAAGGCCCGGTGGATGACCTTGGGACTTTCCGCAATGAACATCCCCCTGGCCGGTTCAAACCGGTTGAGCAGCTGCGCCTCCGTCAGTCGGGCATACACGTCCAGCTCCGGCGCGGAGAAATCCGTTATTTCAATGACGTTGGCCATAGCGTTCCTTTCCGCCCCAAGACAACATGCCAAAAATGGGGCGCTTTTTTCCCTCCTATCCTACCAGATTCCGTTCAAAATGTCAAAGATTTCTCCGCCGATTGACTTCCATTTTCTGTAATGGTAGAATGGGTCTATTGTAAAGAGAGGGGCGGATCGCCATGGCGAACAAACATCCGGGGTATATGACCACCTTCCGGGAGCGCTTAAGCTACTGGACATACTTCATCGGGCAGAACATTTACTATAACATCACGGCGGCGTTTATTTCCACCTACCTTGCCATGCAGGGCGTGAACCTGGCCAAGGTCGCCATCGTGCTGCTGATCGTCAAGATCTGGGACGCGGTGAACGACCCCATTTTCGGCTTCATCTTCGACAAGGTCAAATTCAAAAACGGGCAGAAAAGTCTGCCATGGCTTCGCATTTCCACCGCGCTGATCCCCATTGTGACCATCATTCTGTTCTCCATCCCCTCGGCGCTGGGGGAGGCCGGGAAGCTCATCTGGTTCGGCGTGGCCTACGTGCTGTGGGACACCGTGTACACCCTGACGGACATCCCCGCCTACGCCATGCTGAACACCATGACCGACAATCTGCCGGAGCGGAACACCCTGCTCTCCGTCAACCGGGTATTCTCCGGAGCGGGCGTGCTGATTTACGGTGTGGTGCTGCCCATCCTCATCAGCGAAAATGTGGGCATGAGCGCCAGCCTCGCCATTGCAACGCTGTCCATTTTCAGCGCCCTGACCATGGTGCCGCTGTCCCTCAACTGCAAGGAACGCAACTATAAGCCCGAAGAGGAGGACGAAAACTTCTCCCCCAGGCAGATGTTCTCCTATCTGGGGAAGAACAAATACCTGCTGACCTACTACGGCGGCTACTGCGCCACCGACGCGCTGAAAACCTCCGCCGCCGTGACGCTGTTTGTCTCCTTCTACCTGTTCGGCAACTCCCTTTACTCCATCGTCCTGAACCTGCTGAACATGGTGCCGGGTGTTTTCGCCGCCATGCTCATGCCAACTATCCTGAAAAAGCTAGATAAATTTAAAACGCTTTTCTGGTGCAACATCGTCAACATCCTCTTAGGATTGGTGATTTTCTTTGTCGGCTACGAAAACCGGGCGCTGTTCCTGACATTGACCTGCATCCGCACCGTTCCCATGAGCATCGTAGGCATTCTCGCCTTCATGTTCACCCCGGACTGTGCCGAGTACGGCCAGTACAAATCCGGCATCAGCGCCAAGGGCATCACCTTCGCCATCCAGACCTTCTCCGTGAAGATCACCGCCGCGATCTCCTCCTCTCTGGCGCTGGCGCTGCTGGGCTGCTTCCACTGGATTTCCGTGGAGGCGGATAGCTTCGAGACGCTGAAAGCGCTGAACATTCAGCAGAGCGCAGGGGCGCTGGAGGGACTGTGGATCGTGTACGCTCTGGTGCCTGTGATCGGTATGATCATTTCCACGTTCTTCTACTTAGGCTACAAGCTCAACGACAAGGACGTGCAAATCATGGCGCGGTGCAATGCCGGAGAGATCACCCGGGAGGAAGCCGAGTCCCTGCTGTCCCGCAAGTATTGAGCCAATCCATTGATATAAAATAAACGGCGCCGAATGTGTACCTGTAAAATGAAAGTAGACACTCACAAAAGTGTGGGTGTCTACTTTTTTGTGGTATAGTATAAAGGAAAGG
>CAKTKF010000104.1 GCA_934569215.1 uncultured Oscillospiraceae bacterium | reverse complement strand
CCCTTCTGACGCCGCTGGAGGAAACCGAGGTGTTCCCCTCCTCCATCACCATCATTCTGCCCATCTGTCTGGTGACGCTGGCGGTCTCCGCCGCCGTGGGAACCGTTCCCTGGCAGGACGCTCTTCCATACCTCTTTGGCAGCGCCGCCGGAGGCTGGGCGGCAGGCATGTGGGGGCGGAAAATCCCGGTCAAATGGCTCCACCGGGGTCTGGGCATTCTGATTTTGTGGGGAGGATACCGGTATCTATGCTAGAGAGTTTGCCTGTCGCGCTGATCGTCGGCACCCTGCTGGGATTTCTCACCGGGCTGGGTGTCGGCGGGGGAAGCCTGCTGATCCTGTGGCTGACGCTGGCGCTGGAAATGCCCCAGACCGCCGCACGGGGCATCAATCTGCTGTTTTTTCTGCCCTCCGCTGCCATTTCCTGTTATCTCCGCTGGAAACAGGGAGAGGTAACGCTCAAAAAGGTTCTGCCCGCCATTTTTGCCGGCTGCGCCGCCGCGGCGGTCTTTTCCCTTATCAGCACACGGATAGACTTGGAAATCCTTAAAAAGCTGTTCGGCGTTCTGCTTCTTGCCACGGGAATCCGGGAGCTGTGCTACCGGCCGAAATCATAGATCATCCATTCCGCTTCTTGTAAGCCAGATACCCTTCCAGAATCAGCGATGCCGCCACAGCGTCCACCGTGTCCTTCCGCTTTTTTCCGTGATAATTGTGCTGGGACAGAATATTGTGGGCTTCCACCGTGGTTCGGCGTTCGTCCCACATGCTCACGGACAGGCCGGTGGCCTGGGCAAGCTTGTCCGCAAATTCCCGGCACAGCCCCGCCCGGACGCCCTCGGTGCCGTCCATGTTCTTGGGCAGACCGACCACGATCTCCCCTACCTGGTTTTCCTGCGCCAGGCGGACGATGTCGGCGATGGCCTTCTCCGTATTGCGGCTGGGTACCACCGTAGCGGAGCCCACCAGCGTACATAACAGGTCAGAGATTGCAACGCCGGTGCGGGCGTCGCCGTAGTCAATTCCCATGATTTTCATTTTCCATTTCCTCCCGACTGTTTTGCCTCTATCATACTACAATTTCCCCAAAAATGGAAGAAAAAATAGTTGACTTTGCCCTCCCCCCATGATAGAATACTTTTACCTGTGAAAAAGGGCTTTTTTTGTGCGCCTTTTTCAGCCCCGGGCGGTAATTTGTAGTTGACCGTTTCCTAAATTTTCTCTGGGCGGGGTGATACAGGGAGGCAGTATTTAAGGAGGTGCCGTTATGCGCGTAAAAGTCACTTTGAGATGCTCTGAGTGCAAGCAGAGAAACTACAACACCATGAAGAACAAGAAGAATGACCCCGACCGTCTCGAGATGAAGAAGTATTGCAGATTCTGCAAGAAGCACACCGTTCACAACGAGACCAAGTAAGGAGGCCCGAATCATGGCTGAAGTCAAAAAGGAAAACTGGTTCAAAAGAACCTGGGGCAAGGTCAAAAAGTACTTCCGCGAGCTGCGCAGCGAGCTGAAGAAGGTCGTTTGGCCCACTCCCCAGCAGGTGCTGAAGAACACCGCCATCGTCGCCTGCTGCGTCGTGGCAGTCGGCGTGTTCATCTGGCTGTTCGACTTCGTTGCCCAGGTCGGCATTGATGCCCTGATCGGACTGTTCCACTAAGGTACGAAGTTATGGCAGAGACTGCAAAATGGTATGTTGTGCATACCTATTCCGGTTATGAAAACACTGTAAAGGCCACCATCGAGAAGACCGTGGAGTCCCGCTCGCTGCAGGATCAGATTCTCGCCGTCTCCATTCCTCTGGAGACCGTCACCGAGATCACCGAGTCCGGCGCCAGCAAGACCTATGACCGCAAGGTCTACCCCGGCTACGTGCTGGTGAAGATGGTTTACAGTGACGACACCTGGCATGTCATCCGGAACGTCCGCGGAGTAACAGGCTTCGTGGGCACTTCCAGCAACGACCCCACCCCTCTGACCGAAGAAGAGGTCTACGCCATGGGCGTGGAAAAGAAGGAGATTATCGTAAACTACGCAGTCGGCGATACCGTCCGGATTCTGGACGGCCCCCTGTCCTCCTTCACCGGCACGGTCGAGAGTGTGGACGTTGACAACAACGCGGTGAACGTGGTCGTGTCCATGTTCGGCCGCGAGACCTCCGTCGAGTTTGAGCTTGACCAGGTGGAGGTCGTTTCCCAGTAAACGCATCGGATCGATTTCTCGATCGGAACGTGGGAGGGGCGAACGCGCCCCGCAAAAAATGCGCCCAAGCGCATACTACCACATTTTATTCAGGAGGTGCTTATTATGGCACAGAAAGTCACTGGCATTATCAAACTGCAGATCAACGCCGCTAAGGCGACCGCATCCCCCCCTGTCGGCCCCGCTCTGGGTCAGCACGGCGTCAACATCGCCGCTTTCATCAAGGAATTCAACGCCCGCACCAAGGATATGGAGGGCTACAAGATTCCCGTCGTCATCACCGTTTACGCTGACCGCAGCTTTACCTTTATCACCAAAACTCCTCCGACCCCCATGCTGATCATGAAGGCCATCGGTCTGGAGAAGGGTTCCGGCGTTCCCAACAAGACCAAGGTTGGCACGATTACCAAGGCGCAGATCGCCGAGATCGCCAAGACCAAGATGCCTGACCTGAACTGCCCCACGCTTGAGGCTGCCGAAAGCCAGGTTGCCGGTACCTGCCGCTCCATGGGCGTTACCGTCGTCGATTGATATTTGCTTGTCCGGGCAGTCTGACCCGGAAATGTGGGAGGATTTTTCCGCATCACCACTATAAGGAGGATAATTACATTGTTTAGAGGTAAAAAGTATCAGCAGAGCGCCAAACTGATCGACCGCTCTGTTCAGTATGATCCCGCCGAAGCCCTGGATCTGGTCGTGAAGGGTGCTTCCGCCAAGTTCGACGAGACCGTTGAGCTGCACATCAAGCTGGGCGTTGACTCCCGTCACGCCGACCAGCAGGTTCGCGGCGCCGTGGTTCTGCCCAACGGCACCGGTAAGACCCGCCGCGTTCTGGTCTTCGCCAAGGACGCCAAGGCTGAGGAAGCCAAGGAAGCCGGCGCCGACTATGTCGGCGGCATGGATCTGGTGGAGAAGATCACCAAGGAGAACTGGTTCGAGTTCGACGTGGTCGTCGCTTCCCCCGACATGATGGGCATTGTTGGCCGTCTTGGTAAGGTTCTGGGTCCCAAGGGCTTGATGCCCTCCCCCAAGGCCGGCACCGTGACCCCCAACGTGGCCGCTGCCGTCAAGGAGATCAAAGCCGGTAAGGTCGAGTACCGTCTGGACAAGACCAACATCATCCACTGCCCCATCGGCAAGGTGTCCTTCGGCACCGAGAAGCTGTCCGAGAACATGGACACGCTGCTGAAGGCCGTCGTGAAGGCGAAGCCCGCCGCCGCGAAGGGTCAGTATATCCGCTCCTGCACCGTGGTTTCCACCATGGGCCCCGGCGTGAAGGTTTCCACTTCCAAGTATCTGTAAGCTGATATGGTAAACCCCCGGATGCTTTCGCATCCGGGGGTTTTATGTTTATTCAGCTGAGGTTGCCGTTGGCATCGCATTTCAGGCTAAGGTTAGCTGACATTTTATCCACAACTACCCCCAGCACTTTCTTTCCCATTGTCACCGAGCAGGAGGCCACGTTGCCGCTTTTACTTGCATTTTTTGAAATTGTGTACCAGTCAGAAATATAAATGGTAATTGAGCAGCTGGAACTAGTACACGTAGCAGTGCTTCCGGTGTATGTAAATGACCCATTCAATACCGCTTTCCATTGCGCAACACCATCGCTATCGCAGTAGGTATATTGTTTGCTGCCATTTACACTCTTGGCTGCCCTTGCTCCGGTTGTAGTTACTTCTACAATAGCATAGCTTCCATCTTCAAATTGGATTATTTCCTGTTTACGTTCTGACGCACTTCCAGGAAATGCCATCCAGCACATCATAAATATTGTAACCAACAAAAAGCAAGCAATTCTTTTCATGTCATTTTCCCTCCGTATATTCCGTCCTATCAATAACCTCGGCTTCCCCTACAATGAGATAACCGTTCATTGCTTTTACATGCCTTATCAGTGCAGTTACCACCACACCAGCCCACAGCAAGACAAGCACCAACGCAGTCGCCGCCACAATGCGCACAATCGTTTTTCTTATCCGTAGCTGCTGTGTTAATTCCGGCGTACTCACTTCCTCAATATAGGACGCGGCAATTTGCTGGGGTGTCCCAAATCGTTGCGTAATAGTAGCATAGTCTACATGGGGATTCTCAATAACAAAATCCTGGACGGAGGACTCTACTCTGGACAGGATTTGTTTCTTCTGTCTCCTGTTGCCCGGCAGTTCCTCGCGCACTTCCCATAGATACCGCAGAAGATGGACATTCCATACCATCCATATCACATCCTTCTATAATCTGTAATACACCATTTGTAACTTCTTCGTATTCTCGAATCAGTTCTTTCAGGCGTTGTTCACCAGCAGGCTCTAAATGATAGTACACACGTGTCATTCGCTTGCCTACCAAAACTTTTCTGTCAGAAATCAACCCTTGATCTACAAGTTTATAAAGCACCGGATATAGTGAACCCTCTTGAGTAGTAATTCTTCCTCCGCTCTTTCGTTCTGTCTCCTGCACTAGCTGATAACCGTACATATCTTCCTTTTTCAACAGTCCCAGAATGACAAGGGACATCACACCCCGTCGAAAACTGTTTTGCCCGCTATCTGTTGCCATATTCATCACCTATCTTTTAATTATATTATATTTCAATATTTTTCATTTTGCAATACCTTTTTTACAAAAGTATTTGTTGACAAAAGGTGATTCCTGTGTTATTATGAGCTTACCAAATTCAGGAAGAGGTGATTCCGATGGGCTGAGTCCCTTACTCAATTACATATTACAATCACTACACCAAACAGGAGGTAATTATATGAAACGATTTCTTTCTATTCTCGTAGCTGTCGTGATGCTTTTGACTACGGTGCCTTTTGCCGCTATGGCTGCAACAGACGAAGCCGACGAGCATGATCGCTTAATTGCTCTGGCTTGTGAGGTTTTCCCGGAATACGCCTCCGACATTAGAAATGAAAATGCCTCTATCGATACATATTCTTATTCTAATGAGCCGGACTCCATCGTCTACCAGTACACGCGCCCGGTATCCGATACAGAAACCCTTACCATCGCAAAAACCGCCCGCGGTCAAGTTGTCGTCGTGGAAGCAGATGACCCCATGAGACTCACCTATACCCTTGATCCTGTTAATAGCTCTAGTGGAATAACCGGCACAGTGTCGTTTACCATTACTTCAACTCAAGGCTCCGGAACTTTCAAGCTTTCCAATATTGGGTTTAGAATCTTTTATAATTCCAACGACTACTTCACCAGCTACGGGACAGAAAGCGTCTCCCATGGCTATTACAC
>CAKTKF010000103.1 GCA_934569215.1 uncultured Oscillospiraceae bacterium | reverse complement strand
GGTGTGGACTTTGCCGCGGTTCCCGAGGAGAACGCCCTGAACGAAGGCACCGCCGCCGGCCGCGGCTTTGCCGTTTCCGGCGGTGTCGCCGGTGCGGTGACGGCGCTCATCAGTCAGGAGCATCCGGAGCTGGAGGTCAAGACCGCCCGGGCGGAGGGGCTGCGGGAATGCCGCAAGCTGATGCTGATGGCCAAGGCGGGCAAGTACAAGGGCTATCTGCTGGAGGGCATGGCCTGTCCCGGCGGCTGCGTCGCCGGCGCGGGAACGCTGCTTCCGGTAGATCTGGCCGCAAAGGTAGTCGGCAGGTACCAGTCCGAGGCCAGCGCCGCCTCCCCGCTGGAAAGCGCCTACCGGGACGAGGGAGAGCATCTGGATTGAGGAGCGTACGCCATGTATGAACGCATTCGGAATCTGCGGGAGGATCACGACCTCAAGCAGGAGGATATCGCGCGGCTGCTTCACTGCACCCAGGCTTGCTACTCCAATTATGAGACCGGCAAGCGGGATATCCCAACGGAGGTGCTTCGCACATTGGCGGACTTCTACCACGTCAGCATCGACTATCTGCTGGGGCAGACCGGCAGGAAAGAACCGTACCCAAAATAGCATTCGTCCCCGGCAAGCGGTATGCCTGCCGGGGACTTTTCCGTATAGGGTGCGCCGGAGAGCGCCCTCTGCGGGATATTTTTCGCGGTGCGCCTGCCCACTGCACATTTTTTCGTCTCCGGAATACGATGGAATGAGCGGCAAAGCTCAAAATTCGATATCGGAGGTAACTTCTATGTGCAACAACAACGGTCTGTGCGGCTGCCTGAACAACAACTGGTGGTGGATCGTCATTCTGATCCTCCTGCTGTGCAACTGCGGCGGCTGGAACGGCTGCGAGAACAACAATAACGGCTGCGGCTGCGGCTGCTAAGCAAAGAACGGGCGCCCTTTCCGGGCGCCCATCCATATTTCAAGAGCCTCGCAGAGGAAAGCCACCCGCAGGCGGCACATGCAGCTTTGGGCTATCCGGATGCAGGTTGCAGCGTGTGGAGCGCTTGCGGTCAACCTCGGAACCGTCCTGGGGATCCCGGTTCAAATCAATGGAAAATACCGGATGTACGGATGTGGCCGTTGCCGCCGGAAAGCGATAGCAAACAGCTCCCAGGGAAAGGTGGTTATAATCCTTCTGTTTCGTCGTGCCATAAATTCGATGCGCCGGATTCTGCCCGTTGCGGACGGCATCGGATAAATGTAAAACAGGCACCCAGTGGAAATAAAGCCAATGACAGGCTTGTTCCCGCTGGGTGCATGTCAGTTCATTCACAAAAAAATACATGGTGAACCGAAAAACCCTGCTCAAATGTCAGCCCTTCACCCCCGCGAGGGCGAGGAACTTCTTGTCAGACTGAATGGCGTGGGTCACGAACTTCCCGTCCCGGAACAGTGCGTAGGTGGTCACCGGGGCGGGGAGATTCTGCGCGGTTTCTTTGTCTGCGATCCGGACGGTTTTCAGGGGAATGCCATGCTCTGCGGCGGCCTCCGCCACCCGGGGCACCCAGTAATAGGTGAAGGGACACTGATCCGTATAGTAGAGAACGAAGCCGTCCTCCTTGATTCCCGGATGTCTGGCGCATTCCTTGAACCTTGGCTTTTCCGCCGACGGCGTCAGCGGCAGATACATGAGGGTGATCCCGCAATCCGAAGTGTCCGCGACGGTGAAGCCCTTGTTGGCCAGATACTTGGGGTCGGAAAGAAACTCCCGCTTCCTGCCCTCCGCGGAAAGGATGCAGATCCCCTCCCGCCCCTGAGCCTGGGCGTCCCGGATGCACTCGGTAAGCAGATCGGAGGAATACCCATGCCCCTTCATGGAACCGGCGACCCACAGGCAGTCGATGTAAAGATACCCCGGCGCGTCGATGGGAACCCAGGCGTTCTCCGCCGGGATGTACTCGATGAAGCACTTGCCCCGCTCCTCACTCCGATAGAAGACAAGCCCCTCGTCGAAGCGCTGCTTGAGCCATTCCTTTTTGGTCAGGCTCTGCTTACCGGACATGGCGCAGCAGATATGCTCCTGATCAATGTTCTCTTTTGTGACCCGGATATAGTTCATTGTGCAGACACCTCCTGAGCGTTGATCCGGATGGCTGAAAAAGGCACGGCTGCACGGCCGTGCCTTCGCAGGTGCCGTCCTGCGGCGCGCCCGGGCGGATCAAAACCGCGCCGGCCCGGAAAAGTGCGCGGATGTCCGCGCGCTTCTGCCTGGTCCTGCGTTTTTTTACAGCGCTTCTATATGATACCGCGGCTTGCCGAGGCTCCTTTTTCCGTATTCAATGGCTTCTGCAGGGCAGTAGCAGATGCAGGCCATGCAGTGGGTGCAGTGCTTGCCCCAGCGGGGCCTGCCGCCTTGCAGTGTGACGGTGTTGGTGGGGCAGCGCCGGACGCATTGGCCGCAGCCTGTACAGGCATTTGAAACAGTAAAGGAATTTGCCTTAACAATAAGGGCGTAGAAGAGCGGGTTCACCGGCCCGCTCATGAAGCGGTCGTAGAGGCTGCCACGGGGCGGGGGAAAGGTCCGGTTTTCCCGTACGGCGGCGATCGCACGGTCTATGTCCGGTTCCGCCTGGGCCACGATCTGCCGGGCTTCGTCGGCCTGCGGGGCGTCGAACAGCGCAATGTAGTTTTCCGGCATGACGATCTGGGCCGTGCCCATGCACGCAAGTCCCTTTGCCCGGCAAAGCGCCCGGTTGTACCGGTCGGCGTTGCCGATCTCGCTGCCGCAGGTCAGAACGAACCAGGCCTGCTTTGCGCCTGTCAGCTCCGTGTTCATCAGCCAGTCCCGCACGATCCGGGGAAGGCGCCAGGCGTAGGTGGGCGCGACAATCACAAGGCGCTCTCCGGTTTCCACGGCCGAGGTGTCGCGGGCCTTGATACGCTCATTCATGCACAGCAGCGTATCGCCCAGCGCGTCTGCCATATGCCGGGCCACATATTGACTGTTGCCGGTGCCGGAAAAACAGAGAATCATATCAAAACTCCTTCGCAGTGGTCGATTTCGTGCTGGATGATCTCCGCCGTAAAGCCGGTGAAGGTTTTGAGGCGGGTCTGGAACTTCTCGTTGTGCCATTGGACCTTAATGGACTGAAAGCGTGTTGTCTTCCGCGTGCCGGTGAGCGACAGGCAGCCTTCCTCGGCCTCGTACGGTCCGGACTGCCGGACGATCACGGGATTGAGCATCAGCATATACGTGCCCTCATTGTCAAAGACGATGATGCGCTTGTTTACGCCGATCATGTTCGCCGCCATGCCCACGCAGCCATCCTTGTGCGCCGCCAGCGTGTCCAGCAGATCCTGCGCCGCAGCAAGGTCCTCCGGTGCGGCGGGTTCGGCCTTTTGGGCAAGAAAAGCCTCGTCTTTGCAGATCGTACGAACCATTGCGCGCCCTCCTCCGATCGTTTTTTTACATTGTACCAGCCACCGGAAAAATGCGCAAGCGAAACCGTCTGCGCATTCCGGATTCCCCGCCCGGCCGCGCCCGCGCGGAATCGCCCGGAATTGCGGGGCGGAGATCAGCAGTCGGACTGGGCAAGGGTCAAGATCATTTTACTGTTTCCGTCAACGGCGAGGGAGAAAAACAGCGGGGCCAGGACCGCGGCAAAGCAGCCGCCGCTTGGCCAGTCTGCTGCAGATTGTTCCCGGATGATCGCCAGGGTCTCCCGCAGCTGCAGCAGGGCGGCGACCTCGTGCTTGCAGTGATATCCGCAGGGGCAGTCACAGGAGAGATCGGAGATCATTCCGCCATCATAGCGGAATTCGACTTCGTAAGGCTGCGTACCGTCTACGATCGCTTTGCCGCTGCGCCCGTCCAGACACAGATACAGCACGCGATTGTCCCGGTAATAATCAATGCCGCGCTCCCTGACGCCCGGATCGACGCGCCAGGCATCCAAATGGTCTAGGTCGATATCTTCTTCATCGAAGCGGACAAAGTACTCCGTGTCATCGTCCCGGGGCGGCAGGACCCAGCTCCGGAATTGATCGTATGGAAGCGCGCGGCGGTCGAAGGTGACCAGGTGAGACCCGGCGCTTCGGAACTGCCCGCTGACGCGGATATCCGCAAGACCGATCACGCGCTTATAGTCGTCCGCTTTGATTTTGAAGTGCCTGCTGACGGCCGTGACCCGGCCGCGCTGGCCGGCCAGCTTCCCGTCAACAAAGACCAGGTCGCCGGGCCTGAGGTCGAATTGATCATTGAAGTAGTCAAGCTCGCGGCTGCAGGAATGAAATTTGACCCGCACGACGGAAGGAACGGCCGGCTTCCCGGCGCGGGAGGCTTCCTCTTGGGCCTTCTCTGTGTTTCGATTGGCCAGGCACTCTTTTGTAAATCCGATGGGGTTCATGCAAAGACCTCCTTAGAGTTTCATCGTCTGTGATTCATACAATAGCAGGGGTGCTGTCCCATAATACGGACAGCGCCCGGATCCATCGTGCGACCGCAGCGGCCGGATAAAATATTTACGCCCAAAGCATCCGCATCAGACTGCAAAGCAGCCTGATGCCGTAGAGGATGATCACCGCGCCGCAGATGCGGCTGGGCCACGCGAGGACGCGGCGGTCGAGCCTGCTGCCAAGTGCATGAACAAGCAGCGCTAAGCTATTGAACCAGAGGAAGCTGGCGGAAGCAAAGCCGGTAATAAAATACGGGCTGCCGCCCGAGGGCAGGGACGCGTGAAAAGCGCCCAGCATCAGAGTCCCGTCGATCAAGGCCTGTGGATTCAGCCATGTTACGATGAAGGCGGAACCTGCAATTTTCCAAAGCGGGCGATTTACGTCCTTTCCCCCGTTTAAATCTGCTTTGGAACGGATCAGGCCGATACCGATGCAAAGGACCAGCAGCCCGCCCACTCCGAGAATGACTTTTTGCAGCCACGGCAAGGCCTCCATCAGGGCGCCCACACCCCAGAAGCAGGCAAGCCCCAGAGACACATCCCAAAAGATAACAATCAGAGCAGTTACGATTGCGCGCCCCAGTTTCTGGCTCATGGCGCTGTTTATAACAAACAGATTCTGCATGCCGATGGGGGCGACGTAGGCAAGCCCCAGAGACAGCCCCTGAAAATAGACAGATACCATGTTTTGCTGAGATCTCCTTTTTGCCGAGTTTATCATGAAAACCATTCGGAAACCGGGCGGACGGCCGAAAACAGCCGCAGACAAAAGGTTCACAGATGGCCGCAGCCGTGATCCTGCAGGGCGTGTTCGTACATCGGTACAACGCTTGCCAGATGCCCGGCCATCTGCCGGACAACGCGTTCGGGTCCGATAATCTGTGCCAGGGGACCGAAGCCCAGGATCCAGGCGAAAAACTGGGGACTGACCACGACGTCGGCGCTGACCAGGAAGTGTGCGTCTCCGTCCGGGATCAGCATCACATCCCGCCCCAGCCGGTCCAGTACGGCGCCGACAAGCTGATTGTCAAAGCG
>CAKTKF010000102.1 GCA_934569215.1 uncultured Oscillospiraceae bacterium | reverse complement strand
TGTTCGGAATGCTGCTGATGATCCCGCTGGCGTCGGTGCTGTACACCCTGGCGCGGGAATTTACGGACAAGCGCCTTGCCCAGCGGAACATCCCGGAGGACAAGCTGCAAGACCACCCGCCGGAGCTGCAATCCCGGTTCAAGCAGAACCGGGAGCGGAAAAAACGCCGCCGTTTACAGAAAATGAAGGAGCAGTTTCTGAAAAATCAGAAGGAAAAAGAAGACAAAGATTCCCAATAAAAATTCGGGAGGGGCGAAAGCCCCTCCCGAAAACTTTATTTGCTTATTTGATAACCCGGACTTTCAGAACGCCGTCGATCTGCTTCAGGTGCTCCACCGCATCCGCGGAGGGGTGGCGGTCGAGATCCAGCATGGTGTAGGCGTATTCGCCCCGGCTCTTGTTCATCAGACCGTCGATGTTGATGTTCTCGCCCGCGATGGCGGCGGTGAACCGACCCAGAGAATTGGGAATGTTCCGGTGCAGCAGGGTGATGCGCCCCTCGGCGCGGCAGATGCCCATGTCGCAGTTGGGATAGTTGACGGAATTCTTGATGTTGCCGTTTTCCAGATAGTCCATCAGCTCCTGCACAGCCATTTTGGCACAGTTGTCCTCGGATTCCTCCGTGGAAGCGCCCAGATGGGGGATGGCGATGCAGCCGGGCATCTTGGCGGTTTTCCCGTTGGGGAAGTCGGTGACGTACCGGGCAACCTTGCCGGAAGCCAGCGCCGCCGCCATGGCGTCGTCGTCCACCAGCAGGTCACGGGCGAAGTTCAGGACAATGACGCCGTCCTTCATCTTGGCGATGGCCTCGGCATTGATCATGCCCCGGGTGTCGTCCAGCAGGGGGGTGTGAAGGGAAATGATGTCGCACTTTGAATAAATTTCATCCCGGTCGTTGACCCGGACAATGTGGCTGTCTAAGTGCCACGCCGCTTCAATGGAGATGAAGGGGTCGCAGCCGTAGACGGTCATCCCCAGGTTTCTGGCGGCGTTGGCCAGAGGGCCGCCCACCGCGCCCAGGCCGATGACGCCCAGATTCTTGTGGCGGATTTCATGACCGGCGAATTTGGACTTGCCCTTTTCCACCAGCTTGGCGATATCGGGGTCGTCCTTGACGGTCTGCACCCAGTTGATGCCGCCCACCACGTCCCGGCTGCTCAGAAGCATACCGCACAGTGCCAGCTCCATCACGGAGTTGGCGTTAGCGCCGGGGGTGTTGAACACCACGACGCCCGCTTCGGCGCAGTCGGACAGGGGGATGTTGTTGACGCCGGCACCGGCGCGGGCAACGGCCAGAAGGCTTTCCGGCAGAGCCACATTGTGCATGTCGGCGGAGCGCACCAGCACGCCGTCGGCCTGGTTCCGGTCGTCCGTGATGGTGTAGTTATCCGTCAGAAGGACGGTGCCCTTGGGGGATATCTTATTTAAGCAATGAATGTGATACATAATTGTCCTCTTTTCAGCGATTTTCCTTCTCGAACTGCTCCATGAACTGCACCAGCTTGACGACGCCCTCCATGGGCATGGCGTTGTAGATGCTGGCGCGCATACCGCCGACGGTGCGGTGTCCCTTCAGACTGACGAAGCCCGCGGCCTCCGCCGCTTTGACAAATTTTGCGTCCAGCTCCGCATTTCCGGTGACGAAGGGGACGTTCATGAGAGAGCGGTCTTTTTTCACCACGGTGCCGTGGAAGAGCCGACTGGCGTCCAGAAAATCATAGAGAACCTTGGCCTTTGCCACGTTGCGCTCCCGGATGGCTTCCAGACCGCCCATGGACAGAAGCCACTGGAACACTTTGCCGCAGATGTAAATGCCGTAAGCGGGGGGCGTGTTGTACATGGAGCCGTTGTCCGCGTGGGTCTTGTAGCGGAGCATGGTGGGGGTGCCGGGCAGCACGTCCTCGGTGATCAGGTCTTCCCGGATGATGGCGATGACCACACCAGCGGGGCCAATGTTCTTCTGCACGCCGCCGTAGAGCATGCCGTATTTGGTCACGTCCACCGGCTCAGACAGGAAGCAGGAGGAAACGTCGGAAACCAGGGGCTTGCCCTTGGTGTTGGGCAGCTGCCAGAATTTGGTGCCGTAAATGGTGTTGTTTTCACAGATGTAGACATAGTCCGCGTTCTCGTCAATGGGTAGGTCGGAGCAGTCGGGGATATAGGAGAAGGTCTTGTCGGCGGAGGAGGCGACCGCGTTGGCGGTGCCGTACATTTTGGCCTCCTGCCAGGCCTTTTTCGCCCACTGGCCGGTGATGATGTAATCGGCGACTTTGGTTTTCATCAGGTTCATCGGCACCATGGCAAACTGCTGACTGGCGCCGCCCTGCGTGAACAGGACTTTATAGTTGTCGGGGATTCCCATGAGGGTGCGAAGGTCAGCCTCCGCCTGGTCGATGATGGCCTGATAGGTTTTGGAGCGGTGGCTCATTTCCATGACGGACATACCGGTTCCCCGGTAGTCCAGCATTTCTGCGGCGGCTTCCTGTAAAACGCTTTCCGGCAGAACCGCGGGGCCTGCGGAAAAATTATAGACTCTGGACATTGTTTCTTCCTCCCTTAATATCGACGGACGGCTTACTTGCTCAGCAGCCGCTGGATGAGCCTGTAGCCGTTCGGCTCAAAATTGCCGGTGGCTTCCGCTTCGGCTTCGGTGTATTTTTGGATGGACTTGCGCTGGCGGGTGCTGTCGTACAGCACGTAGGGTACCGGGTTGCCGGTGTGGGTGCGCAGGCGGATGGGGGTGGGATGGTCGGGAAGCACCAGCATCCGGAAATCCTCTCCCGCGTCCTCCATGGCCTTCTTCACCGGGGCAATGAGACGGCGGTCAAGATATTCGATGGACTGGATTTTCTCTTTCAGCAGTCCCTGATGACCCATTTCGTCCGGGGCTTCCACGTGGACGTAGACGAAATCGCAGCCGTCTTTGGTCAGTGCATTGATGGCGGCCTGCGCCTTGCCCTCAAAATTCGTGTCGATGGAGCCGGTAGCACCCGGAACCTGATAAACCTTCATCCCCGCGCCCACGGCAATGCCCTTGAGCAGGTCTACGGCGGATACCATAGCGCCCTTCAGGCCGGTTTTCTCCGTGAAGCTTTCCAGGGAGGGCTTCGTTCCCGCGCCCCAGAACCAGAGGGAATTGGCCTTGTTTTTGCCCTTGGCCGCCCGCTCCAGATTCAGGGGGTGGGTGTTCAGAATGTCAAAGCTCTTTTCCATCATGGAGCGCAGCTTGGGTTCCTGAGGAAGATAGGGGCCGATGACATGGGTCAGGTGGTCGTGGGGTGGCTCCAGCTGGGGCATAACTCCGTTTTTCCAGATGGTGATGTGGCGGTAGCTGGTGCCGGTGTAATACTGAAACTCGTCGCTGTTGAAATTCTCCCGGATGGCGTCCATGAGAATGTCCGCGTCGGCGGTGGAAATTTCGCCGGAGCTGTGGTCAAGAATGGTCTTTTCGGCGTAGGGCTCTTCCTCGGTCAGGGTTACGATGTTGCAGCGCAGAACGATGTCCGTCGGCTCCATGGCGACGCCGACACTCAGTGCTTCCAGGGGAGATCGTCCTGAGTAACAGACGGCGGGATTGTAGCCCATAACGGACAGATTGGCCACGTCACTGCCGGGAGCCATCCCGGCGGGGACGTTCTGCACCATGCCCATTTCGCCCTTGGATGCCAGTTCATCCATTACGGGCGTTTCCGCGCAGGCAAGGGGTGTTTTTCCGCCCAGGGCGTCGATGGGTTCGTCGGCCATCCCGTCCCCCAGAATCACGATGTATTTCATAACCTCTCTCCTTTGATACACCGTCCATATTATGGAGACAAATGTATATTATTCCTACTATGATACCATTGATCCCTTAAGAATACAATATGAAATAATGCCAGAAAATGTGAGGATTTTTTGAAGATTGGTGGACAAATTGTCACATCCTGCAAATCGGGGACAGCTGGTTTTTATTGAGGATAGACAAATATATGTGATAGAATATGCAAAATCCGAGCCTGAAACAGGCTCGGATGTGGGGGAAAGGGTCAATTCAGATTCAGCTTTTTGTCCACCAGGAAGTACATGAGGACATACCCGACAACTGCGAGGATGAGATTGACGATTGCCAGAAGACCCAGCAGGCTGTTGGGACTTTCCGCAAGCTTTACCATGCTGACGCCGGTAAAGGTAAGATCGACGACGTGCAGGATGTAATAGAAGGCGACGGCGGCGAGAATCTTGTGCTTTTTGGCAACGAGGGAGCCGATGGTCACGGCAAGCATAATGAGAATCAGCTCATTGGAAAAAGCGACGATTGCGTTCACAATGAGAAGCCCGAAGGCCTGAAGCACATCCGCCTGGGTGAACCGCGCCCAGAGTTCGGGAAACTCCTGCCACAGAACGTGGATGCCCTCCCGAAGATCCTCAAAATCCGGCACGACGCACAGTCCCATCAGAATCAGACCGACGACGCTGACGGCGGCCACGGCAATCAGGTTGACGGCGCTGGTGAGGAAGCTGGAAAGCAGCACCTGATGGGTGGTGACGGGGAGGGTGAAGGTCAGATAGCCTTCATCGGTAAAGCGGCTGCGGTAGAAGCGAACGATCTGCACGATCAGCGCCGCCACACCGCAGACGATGAAGAACAGCACGGCCGCGGTAATGGCCAGCGTACACAAAACCTCCAGCCACTCCTTCGGAGCGCAGGCACCCACCAGATACCGGATGGCGACGCCGCCCAGCAGCCCGGCGCCCACCAGACTCAGGCACAGAATGCCCAGCACGTTCCAAGTGGAACGGAATTCCATTTTCAGCAATTTGGCAAACATTTGAATACCTCCCGGAACAGTTCATCCAGCGACTTGCCGGTCTCCTCCCGCACGGCGTCCACGTTTCCGCCCTGCAAAATGCGGCCCTGGGACAGGAACAGATACTCGTCCAGTACCCGTTCCACGTCGGCAATCAGGTGGGTGGAGATCAGCACCGTGGCGCTGGGGTCATAATTGGTGATGATGGTGTTGAGAATGTAATCCCGGGCGGCGGGATCGACGCCGCCGATGGGTTCGTCCAGCAGGTACAGCTTCGCCCGGCGGGACATCACCAGAACCAGCTGAACCTTCTCCTGGTTGCCCTTGGACAGAGACTTAAATTTGGCGCTCAGGGAAATGTTCAGCGCAGAGAGCATTTCCTCCGCCCGGGTGCGGTCGAAGTCCGCGTAAAAATCCTGAAAGAAATCCAGCTGCTGCTCCACCCGAACCTGACGGCTGAAATAGGGGCGGTCGGGCAGATACGAGACCATGGCCTTCGTGGCCGTGCCGATTTTTTCGCCGCAAACGGTGATTTGTCCCGCCGTGGGGGTCAGCAGACCTGCTGCCAGCTTGATGAAGGTGGTCTTTCCGCTGCCGTTGGGGCCGAGAAGACCGACGATTTTTCCCTGGGGCAGATTCATGTCCAGGTTATCCAAGGCCAGCGTGCTGTGATAGCGCATGGTAAGACCGCTGGCGGTCAGAACGTTTTGTTCCAATGTGATTCCTCCTT
>CAKTKF010000101.1 GCA_934569215.1 uncultured Oscillospiraceae bacterium | reverse complement strand
GTGCCGGTGCTGGAATCCTTGGTGATCTCCAAATCCAGAATGATGGAGTAATTGGTGCCGCCCCGGGAGGCGTCGCCAAAGAAGTCCCCCAGAGAATAGGCCACCAGCGTGCCTGCCAGCGCGTCGTACTCGATGGCCTGCACCGTATGGGGGTGGGTGCCCAGAATAACGTCCACACCCTGCTTTTTCATCAGGCTGACGATGCTCTTCTGGGTATCGCTGATGTCGTCATTGTATTCGCTGCCCCAATGGAGCAGTGCGATGGTGATGTCCGGCTTTTCCGCTTCCACGGCTTTCAGAATGCTGGTGATGCGGGTGCGGTCGATTTTGTCGTAGGTGCTGGCGTAGTCCTCATAGAGGATGTTCACCAGATTGTCGTTTCCGGCGGGAAGTCCCCGGCCGCCCAAGCCCTTGGTGAAGGCCACGAAGGCCACCTTGACGCCCTGGGCTTCCGTGATGGTGTAGCCCTTGGACTGCTGGAACTCGGACTCCGAAGCAAAGGCGCCCACCGGTTCCAAGCCCGCCGCCCGGATGTTTTGCAGGGTAGAGGTCAGGCCGATCAGGCCATTGTTGATGGTGCAGGAATTGGCCATCTGAATCAGATCGACGCCCGCGTTGCGCAGACCCTCCAGCAGCTCCCGGGGAGCGGAAGTGGTCTCACTGCCATAGGGTTCGCCGCAGATGTTGCCCTCCAGATTCAGCACAGTTAAATCCGCGTCGGACAGGGTGGACGCCACGTCCATAAAGGCGCGGGTGTAATTGTAGCCGCCCACGGCCACACCGGCGTTGATCACATTGTTGGTGACGTTCAGGTCCCCCGCCGCCTTGATGTGGATGGTGGTCTTGGTACTTTTCTGGGCGCGGGTGGCCGGTTCCGTGGCCTGGGTGGGCTTCTGGGTGGGGCGGGTCTCCGCCGCTATCGTCGTTTTGGGGCTGTCGGAACGGCTGGTGAGGAACACGATCCCCGCCGTACACAGCACCAGCACCACCGCCGCCAGAATCAGCGTGATCCGCAGGCGCTTGGCCTCGGCCTGCTGCTTTCTGCGCTGGGCTTCCCGCTTTTCACGGCGTTTATTCATTTCATCGTCGTGCAGCGGCATGGTGCTTCCCTCCAATTAAATGATTTCCTATTATAGCGCATTTCGCGGCATAAAACAAGGGGTTATTCCCCAAAGTAGGCTCTCGTTTCCCCGGCGTTGCGGTGAATCTCCTCTTTCAGGTCGTCCAGAGAGGGAAATTTCCGCTCCGGGCGGAGAAAACGGTAGAATTCCAGCGTGATTTCCCGGCCGTACAGGTCGCCGTCGTAGTCCAGGATCCACGGCTCCACCGTGACATTGCGCCCCTCCACCGTGGGTCGGACGCCGACATTGGTCACGGCGCAGTACCGCCTGCCCTCTACCACGGCGCGGCAGGCGTAGACGCCGAATTTCGGTTCTGCCAGCCCCTCCGGCAGACGCAGATTCGCGGTGGGGATGCCTAATCTGCGTCCCAGCTGGTGTCCGTGAACCACGGAACCGGAGAGAATATGGGGGTGTCCCAGGAATTTTACGGCGGTTTCCATGTCCCCCGTCTCGATCTGGCGGCGGATGTAGGTGCTGGACACCCGGATGCCGTCAATCATCTGGTCTTTTACCACGGCGCTGGCAAGCCCCTGCTCCCGGCAGAATTCTTCCAGAGCGCCCGCGTTTCCCTCGCCCCGGTAGCCGAAACAAAAGTCCTCGCCGCAGACGAAACCGGCGGCGGCGTAATCCCGTATGAGCATGTGGAGGAAATCCCGCCACGGCATGGTGTGCATTTCCTCGTCAAAGGGCAGCGTCACCACCCGCTCCATGGAAAAGCGCTCCAAAAGGAGCTTCTCCCGGTCGTGGGGCGTATTGATGAGGGGCGGGGTGCTTCCCAGCACCAGCGTATCCGGATGGGCGGCAAAGGTCACGACCCCGGCGCGGCAAGTATTTTCCCGCGCTAAGGTTTTGCACCGGTCAAGCAGCGCGGCGTGGCCTACGTGTACCCCGTCGAAAAAGCCCAGGGCATAAATCGTCTTGTTCATTGGTTCCCCTGACAGGAACGGAAGCTTGCGGCTTTCCGTTCCGTTCTTTTATTGTACGTCAAAAAAGCTCTTTATGGTTGACATAACGCCATCCTCCACCTTTGCCAGCATGAGAAATTCTCCCGTCTGGCTGTAGGCGCGGTAGGTTCCGCCAGGGAGGGGGACGGAAAAGGCGTTGCCGTTGCGGCACCGCTTTTCCTGGTTCGCGGTGAGCTTCACCCCGGGATAGCCCCGGAACATGGTGTCCACGTCCCGCAGATAGGTTTCCGGCTCCGGCGATTCCAGCAGCTGCTGCAAGGGGACGGCCTCGGCGATGGTATATTCCCCGGCCTGCGTCCGGCGCAGCGCCTGCATACAGCCCCCGCAGCCCAGGGCTTCACCGATGTCCGCGCACAATGTGCGGATATAGGTACCCTTGGAGCAGCGCACCCGCAGACGGAGGGTATCCCCCTCCCGGGACAGCAGGGTCAGCTCGTGGATGGTTACGGGGCGGGGCTGGCGCTCCACCTGTCTGCCCTTCCGGGCGAGGTCGCACAGCTTCTGGCCGTTGACCTTCAGGGCGGAATACATGGGCGGAATCTGCATGATCTCCCCCCGGAAGCGTTCCAGCACGGCGGTAAGCTGCTCGGGCGTCACGCTGACCTCCCGGCGGGAAAGCACCGTGCCGGTGGTGTCCTCGGTGTCGGTGGCGACGCCCAGAAGCAGCTCCGTTTCGTAGGTTTTTTCGGCGTGTTCAAAAAACTCCACGCCCCGGGTGGCGCGCCCCACAAACACGGGCAGCACCCCGGTGGCCATGGGGTCCAGCGTACCGCCGTGGCCGATGCGTCGGGTTCCGAACACCCGCCGCAGCCGCGCCGTCACGTCCTGACTCGTCCACCCGGCGGGCTTGTCGATAATCACAATTCCGTTCATGTTCACTTTGCTTCCAGCATGACCGCTTCCACGGCCTTGACGGCCTGATCCAGGGGCAGCTTCATGGACGCGCCTGCCGCGCCCTTATGGCCGCCCCCGCCAAAGCGGACGGCAACCACCGTAGCGTCGCAGCCGGGGACTGCCCGGACGGACAGCTTCGTCTCCCCGTCCCCCGTCTCCCGGAGGGTCGCCGCCATGCGGACGCCCGCCACCGTGCGGGGGAAATTGGAGATGTTGTCCATATCGTCCTCGGTAACGCCGATCTCCTCCTCCACGATGCGGGGAATGGCGCAGATGGCCATTTCGCCGCCTCGCAGCAGCTCCAGATGCTCCACGATCCACGCCTGCATTTTCAGCCGTTCCAGGGTGTTCGTCTCAAACAGCTCCTGATTCAGCTCGTAAATGCGGGCACCAGCCCGAGTGCAGAGCGCCGCCACGGAGAACGTATGCGCCGTGGTGTTGGAGAAGCGGAAGCAGCCGGTATCCGTGGAAACGCCCACGTACACCGCCTCCGCCAATGCCCGGTCGGCCTTGACGCCCATCAACTCCAGCACGTCCCACACCACCTCGGCGCAGGAGGCGCTGTCCCCGTCCACCAGCTCCTGCTCCGTAAAGGAGGTCGCGGAGCTGTGATGGTCAATGCGCAGGGCGATTTTCCCCAGCAGCGGGCGAAAGTCCGCAGGCAGCATCTCCGGGGACGCCACGTCCACCGAGACGACGGTGTCGCCCTCCTCTGCCCGGGGCTTGGTCAGCCCCTCGTGGAGCCAGGCAAACCGGGGAGTCACTTCCTTATTTTCCAGGACATGAGCGGTTTTGCCCAGCTGCCGCAGCCCCCGGCATAAAGCGGCGGAGGAGCCGACGGTATCCCCGTCCGGGCGGCGGTGGGACAGGATGGCAAAATGGTCGTGTTCCAGAAGAAAACGCGCCGCATCAGCTCTCGTCAGAATCTTCATCGTGTTTGACCTCCAGGGAGTTGATCAGCTTCAGCATTCTCGCGCCGTAGGTGATGGAATCGTCCTCAGACCAGACGATCTCCGGGCTGTAGCGCAGCTGCAAATTGTGTCCCAGCTGACGGCGCAGGTATCCGGCGGCGGATTTTAACCCCGCCATGGCGTCCTTCACCCGCTCCTCCTGCAAAAAGCTGACGTAAACCTTGGTATAGCGCAGATCCGGGGTGGTTTCCACCCGGGTAATGGAGATCATCGTGTCCTGGATTCGGGGATCCTTCACCGTGCGAAGCAGAGCGGACAGCTCCTTTTGAATCTCCTCATTGATCCGATTGATTCGGTTGGATGACATTGGGTACTCCTTTCGTGGCACTGCGGGGATTTTCTCCCGCAGATAACGGTTTTCGCCGCGCCACACGGCGCGGCGAAAGTATCAGCGTTTCACTTCCTGCATGACAAAGCACTCGAAAATGTCGCCTTCCTTGATGTCGTTGTACTTCACGACGCTCATGCCGCACTCGTAACCGGCGGTGACTTCCTTGACCGCGTCCTTGAAGCGCTGCAAAGAGCCGATCTCGCCCTCGTGGATGACGATGTTGTCCCGCAGAACGCGCACCTGGGAATCCCGGGTGACCTTGCCGTCCTTGACCATGCAGCCGGCGATGGTGCCGATGGCGCTGACCTTGTAGGTCATGCGCACCTCCGCGTGGCCGATGACCACTTCTTCAAACTTGGGCGCCAGCATACCCTTCATGGCGGCTTCGATCTCGTCGATGGCGTCGTAGATCACGCGGTAGAACCGCATATCCACATTAGCGCGGTGGGCGCTGGCCGCGGCGGCGGCATCGGGACGGACGTTGAAGCCCACCACGATGGCGCCTGCGGTGGAGGCAAGCAGAATGTCGCTTTCGTTGATGGCGCCGACGCCCGCGTGGATGACCCGGACACGGACTTCCTCGTTGGAAATCTTCTCCAGAGAGGATTTCAGCGCTTCGGCGGAGCCCTGCACGTCGGCCTTGACGATCAGGGGCAGCTCCTTCATTTCGCCCTCCTGCATCTTGGCGAACAGATTGTCCAGGGTGACCTTCTGGTTCATCTTGGCCAGGGCGTCCTTCTGCGCCTGACGGCGCTGCTCCACCAGCTCACGGGCCATACGCTCGTCGGTAACGGCGTTGAACTCGTCGCCCGGCGTGGGAACGTCGGCCAGGCCGGTGATCTCCACAGGCACGGAGGGACCGGCGGTCTTGACGGTGCGTCCCTTGTCGTTGGTCATGACGCGGACGCGGCCGACGGCGGTACCGGCGATAACGATATCGCCCTGCTTCAGGGTACCGTTCTGCACCAGCAGCGTCGCCACGGGGCCGCGGGACTTATCCAGCCGCGCCTCGATCACCACGCCCTTGGCGCGGCGGTTGGGGTTGGCCTTCAACTCCAGCACCTCGGCGGTAAGGATGACCATTTCCAGCAGATTGTCCAGACCCTGACCGGTCTTGGCGGAGATGGGGCAGATGACGGTCTCGCCGCCCCATTCCTCGGGGATCAGATCGTACTTGGTCAGCTGCTCCTTGATCTTGTCGGGGTTGGCGGTGGGCTTATCCATCTTGTTGATGGCGACGATAAT
>CAKTKF010000100.1 GCA_934569215.1 uncultured Oscillospiraceae bacterium | reverse complement strand
GTCTTGTCGCCCTCGTAAATCTCCAGGGTAACAGCCGTCAGCTCATGGATGGTGATGTTCTCGCCTGTGCCGATGGTACGAACCGTGTTGTTTTCCAGATTCGGATTGGGCGTCTTGTAAACGATGGTATCAGCTTTGATGGAGCCAGTGTAAACGGCGGTGGTGGTGGTTCTCTCAACCTCGTCGAAGGAGCTAACCCCGGTACCCTTGTTTCCGCCACTGTTATTACTGTTGTTTCCGGGAATATTGTCGTAGGAGATCATGGTGACGTAGTCCATGCAGATCCAGCCCTGCTTCACACGACCCCACTTGGCGGCGCCGACGAGCTTGACCTCCAGAATGGTCACTTCCGTGCCGTTGAGGATCTTTCCAACGATGGCGTTGGCGATGCCTGCGCCGCTGCGGACATTTACGCCGGCGTAGGTGTTGGCAATGATGCCCTTGCCGGTGCCGTCCGTCTTCTGGGTCGTACCGGTACCGCCGGTGCTGCCGGTGCCGGACTCCACGACGCCCATCTTGACCTCCAGATACTGGCTGTAAATCCAGCTGTCGGTCTCCTTGTTGTTATCCACGTCGTAGTCGATCATGTACCAGCCGTCCTTCTCACCCAGAACGGCCACCTTGGTGCCGCGGTTGATGCTGCCCAGAACCTGGCCGTACAGAGCGCCGGTCATACGGACACGGACGGAATCCGCGTTCACAACGGTGCCGGTGCCGATGGCACCCTTGGTGCTTCCGTCGAGGGAGATCTTGGTGGAGCGCTTGACATAGTTGGAAGCCAGATTGATCCAGCCGTCGTAGTTCTCAATGCCGCTGCCGGTCGTCGGAGTATATCCCACGATCTTGCCCCAGATTTCCTCGCCCACGAGCTTGATCTCGTGGACTTCCACTTCCACGCCCTTGGTGAGCTTGAATACGAACTCGTTGTCGCTGCCGGCAGCCTTTCTGATGTTCAGGCTGTCGCTGACAACCGTGAACTTGGTCGGGACAAGGTTAAAGTTACTGTAGGTTGCCCAGCCGGACTTGGCAATCACGTTGGTCTTACCGTCCTTGTCGGTCTCCTTGACCGTCCAGTGCGCCTTCACCCAGATCACGCCGTCAGCAACCGCCGCGTTGGTGATCTTAAGACCCGTGGTACCCGCCTTGATGGTGTCGCTGTTGTTGGAATTGGTAGTGGGCTGCACATAGGTGGAGAGATCGGCGCCGGAGTTCACGAGAGTGACCTCGAAAGCGTAGTCCAGAACGCCCGTGTCGGAAACGTTCTTATCGGTGAGCATCTTTACGGTGGTGTAGGTCAGGCAGATCCAGCCGGAGGAGGTACGACCCCAGCGGTGGCCGTTGACCGTGCGAATCTCGAAAACATTGACCGTGGTATCCTTTGCAAAGCCGCCGACGATCTTGTTGTCCACACCGGGATCGCTGCGGGCGTTCAGGTAGCCGTTGTAGGTAACGGTCGCCGTGGCAATGGGGGTGGTGTTGTTGGCGTCGCTGGGAGCGGAGCCGTCATAGACGGTGCTCCAGTCGGTGTACATCAGGGCGACCCAGCCAACGGCCACGCCGTTTTCTTCCACCTGACCCCAGGTCTTGGCTCCGTTGGTGGCGACGATCTTCAGCTTTGTGCCGGCCTTGTAGGAACCGGTCAGGGCGCTGGAGGCGCTGTCGCTGGCACGTCTGTTGACATAGGCGTTGGTGACCGTGACGGTCACATCGATCTTGCCGCCGGTGTATTCGGTATTGCCGCTGTCGCTCTGTCCGGAGGTCTTGAGCAGAACCCATCCGTCTCCCGCGGCGGACAGCTTGCACCATCTGTTGCCATCGTCGTCGATAAAGTCCTTGATCGCGGTAACGGTGGCAGTGTCCTTATTGATGGTGCGGAAAGGCTTCACGTTCTTCTTGGTGGGAACGGGGTAGACATCCAGAGAAACCAGCTGGGACACCTTCAGCGTCTCATTGATGCTATGCACATAGCTCGCACTGTCAACGTTGTTGGCCGTCACGGAGGTTGCCTGCCAGCCAGCCCACAGCGTCTTACCGTTATAGCTGCCCGTCAGAGAGGGAACCAGCGTTCCGTCATTCTGCGCGGAGTACCAGCCCATGAACTTGTAGCCGTTTCTGGTGGGAGCCGGGATATGCTTGGAAGTCTTGGACGTGTCAAAGAGCAAGGTGTAGGAGGTCGCATAGTTCGGAGCTATGACGCCGCCATCGGGATTGTATGTAACGGTGCCGAAGCTGCTGGGCGTTACATCGGAATAAATCCCGTTCTTGTACATATTGACTTCAATCTTTCTGCGGCGGAAATCATCCTGATTGCCCGCCCAGTCGCTCATGGCCTTCAGCAGGTCATTGGTGTCGGCCTTGCTGACGATGGCGCTCTTGACAACGCCGCTGCCGCTCATCCAGGAATCGCCCACGTCGAAGGTGAACAGAACCAGAGCGTCATGCTGGCACTGGGACAGCGTCAGGCTGTTGGCGGAAGCAAAGGAGTTGACCTTCGCGTCCAGATCCAGAATCAGCTTGCGCAGAGCCTGATCGGCCTGCGCCTGCGTGATGGAGTGCTTGCCTGCATCAGGGCTGTTCTCAACTTTTCCGTTCTTATACGTCGTCTTATGCTTCTCAGAACAGATCGTACCGTAACCAATGCGGAACTCATTGGTACCGGGTACCTGATAGCAGTTCTTCTTAAAAATAGCCAGCTTCTTCATGATCGTAATCGCGGCCTCACTGGTCTTCAGCGAAGCAGCAGACGCGGTCAGAGCGGTGGCGGGCACCAGGCTGACCAGCATGATCAGAGTTAATAATACACACACAATTCTCTTTTTCATAGCTACTTACTCCTTTGCTCTTATGTAAGTAGCCATATTATAACAGAGGTGTTTACAAATTGCAACCCCTTTTTTGAAAAAAATTACATTTTTGTTACAGTTTGTTTTACCATAAAGCTTCCTTTTCCCTTTTCTTCCCGTATTGTATACCGTTTCTGTCATAAATCCTGAAAAAGTGCCACTTTTTACCGCAGAAAATGTCATCCTTTTTTCCTGCCTGTCGGGTTTTCTCCGTTGACATTCTCCTTTTCCGCTGATATACTCAAAAAAAGGGACCTCTGATGAAATCGGCGAGAGCTGGCGGCAAAAGATTCGCCGCCCAGCCGAAGACGATTTATTCAGAGGTTCCAAAAGTCATCGGGAGGGATTTCATGGACGGCAAGAAGGCGCTGATCGGCATGTCCGGCGGCGTGGACAGCTCCGTAGCGGCGCTGCTGATGCTCCGGGCGGGCTACGAATGTGTCGGCGCGACCATGCGACTGTACGACAATGATATGATCGGTCTGGAAAAGGGACACACCTGCTGTAGTCTGGACGATGTGGAGGACGCCCGCAGCGTAGCCAGACGTCTGGGAATTCCCCACTACGTGTTCAACTTCAAGGACGATTTCGAGCGGCAGGTCATTCAGAAATTTGTCAGCTGCTACGAATGCGGCGGCACCCCCAACCCCTGCATTGACTGCAACCGGTATCTGAAATTCGACCGGCTTCTCCGCCGCGCTCTGGAACTGGAGTGTGACTGCGTGGTGTCCGGGCATTACGCGCAAGTAAGGAAGTCCGGCGACAGATACCTATTATATAAGGCGGCGGACAAGGCCAAGGATCAGACCTATTTCCTCGCCTGTCTGAATCAGGAGCAGCTTTCCCGGATTCAGTTTCCCCTGGGCGGCCTGACCAAGCAGGAGGTACGCGCCATTGCGGAGGAAAACGGCTTCGTCAACGCCCGGAAGCACGACTCCCAGGACATCTGCTTTGTCCCGGACGGCGACTACACGGCCTTTCTGGAGCGCTACACCGGCAAGCACTACCCCGCCGGGGATTTCCTCGACGAAAGCGGCCGCGTGGTTGGCAAGCACCGGGGCGCGGTGTGCTACACCCTGGGGCAGCGCAAGGGGCTGGGTCTGGCCATGGGCGCGCCGGTATACGTCTGCGGAAAGGATATGGAGAAGAATACCGTCACCGTGGGGCCGAATGAGGCGCTGTTTTCCTCCGCCCTGCGGGGAAACAACTGGGTCTGGTATCCCTTCCCGGAGCTGACCGAACCAGTCAGGGTGACGGTCAAGACCCGTCACAGCCAGACGGAGCAGCCCGGCACCGTCTACCCGGAAGCGGACGGCTTCGCCCGGGTGGAATTCGACGTTCCTCAGCGCGCCGTTACCCCCGGTCAGGCGGTGGTGGTATACCAAGGCGACCTGGTGGTCGGCGGAGGCACCATCACGGAGGCAATCAGATAAATAGCAAATACGCTGCCATCCCCGATTGAGAGATGGCAGCGTATTTGTTACTTTTTGCGCTACTTTTCGTCCGGTCTGTAGACGCTCCACGCCAGACCGCCGAAGACGGCGGCGCAGGCAAGGCTGATCTTCCAGCCCAAACTGAACGCGGCGTTGTGATACGTCAGGCGAACGGTGTGGACGCCCTCCGTCAGATTCACGGCGACCATGCAGTCCCCTACCAGTTTAATCTCGGCAGGCTTGCCGTCCACCTTGACGCTCCAATTTCCGTTTTGCGGAACGGAGGTATACAGCAGGCCGTCCCGGTCGCAGTCAATGGTTCCCTCCACCAGCGTGGAGCGGAACTTGGTCAGATTCAGCCGGGACGCCGACAGGATCTCATAGCCCCGGGCGAACCGTTCCCCGTTGAGGACAGCGGCGCTGAGGGTCATGGTGCTGCTTTCGTCCTTGTCGCACTCCACGCGGATGTCGATGGTATCTCCGGTCTTCACATCCCCCACCGCAATCATCTGGGGCAAACTGATGGTCTCCTTGTAAAGCTCCACGCCGTTGATGCTGACGTAAAAATCGTTCCGCTTGGGCAGATTCAGATGGACGCACGCGAAGCCGTCCCGGTCGGCGGTGTAGGTATAGGTCACGTTCGCGCCGGAAACGCAGTCGGAATATTTGCAGTAGCCGGTGGAATTGCTCTCCGTAATGTTTGCGCCGTTGCCGGTGATGGTCAGATTCTCGCCCTGAAGCTTATGCCAGACCTCCTCGTCAATCCCCGTGGCCGCGGTGAACAGATCGTTCTGGAACTGGAAGGTTCCGTTGCTGGCAGAGAAATCCAGCTCCGCAAGCGCCGGCTCCGTCAGGAAGCCCAGGGGCAGATAGGCAGTATTGACCAGCAGGGATGCCACGCCGAAGCGGTTTACCTCGTCAAAATAGGTGCTGGACTTGTCCTTCCCGTCCCGCTCGATCATATACTTGATGCCCAGAAACAGGTTCGCCACCGGGGAGCTTTCCTCGAAGCAGTAGCGGTTATAGGTATTCTTCGCGCCGTACCCCAGCGCCCGCATGAACTCCGTGACCCTGACATTGGCGGAACTGGTAAAGGCGGAAATGCCGTTGTAGCCATTGAGGGCGCCGTCGTTCAGGGTCTGGGAATGGGTGGTCTCCGCCCGGAAGAAGAGGTTATCGTCCTCCCGCTCGTACATATACCGGATGACGGAGGCGGTGTAGGTGGTTCCCTTGGGGTAGTTGGACACGCCGGTACCCGTAAAATACAGCCCGAAGCA
>CAKTKF010000099.1 GCA_934569215.1 uncultured Oscillospiraceae bacterium | reverse complement strand
CAAAAGAAACAAATCAGGACATGGGAACCGGCAGCGTCAAAAAACGGATGGTGCAGATGGCGGTTCCCGCGGTGGTCGGGCAGGTCATTAACCTGCTGTATAACGTGGTCGACCGAATTTACATCGGCCACATTCCGGAGATCGGCGGCGCGGCGCTCACCGGTGTGGGGCTGTTCACCCCCATTCTGATGCTCATCACCGCCTTTGCCATGCTGGCAGGCGCGGGCGGCGCACCCCGGGCGGCCATCGCCATGGGCAAGGGCGACAGGGACACCGCCGAGAAAATCGTGGCCAACTGCTTTACCGTTCTGCTGCTTCTGTCGGTGGTTCTGACCGGAGTGTTCTACGGGACACTGCCAACGCTTGTCCGGCTGTTCGGCGGCAGTGACGCGACGCTTCCCTACGCCGTCCGGTACGGGAGAATTTATGTCCTCGGCAGCGTGTTCGTGCTGATTGTGATGGGCATGAACCCCTTCATCACCACCCAGGGCTTCGCCGGAACCAGTATGCTGACCACCGTCATCGGCGCGGTGATCAACATTGTCCTCGACCCCATTTTCATCTTCGTCTTTGACATGGGCGTGGCCGGGGCGGCCATTGCCACGGTTCTGAGCCAGGCGGTGAGCGCGGTGTGGATTCTGCGGTTCCTCACGGGGCGCAAGACCGTTCTGCGGCTGAAAGCCCGGAATATGCCCTTGCAGGGGAAGATCATCCTGCCCTGTCTGGCGCTGGGGATTTCCAGCTTCGTCATGGTCTCCACGGAGAGCATTCTCTCCGTCAGCTTCACCTCCTCCCTGTCCCGGTACGGCGGCGACGTGGCCGTGGGCGCCATGACGGTGCTGACCTCCGTCAACCAGCTGATCACCATGCCCCTGCAGGGCATCTGCCAGGGCGGCCAGCCGCTGATCAGCTACAACTACGGCGCGAAAAAGTTAGAGCGGGTGAAGGAAGCCTTTTTCTGCCAGTTCCTTGTGTGCGTGGGGTACACCACCGTGTTCTGGCTGCTGGTGATGGCCTTCCCCAAAGTGTTCGCGGGCATCTTTACCAGCGACGGGGCGCTTGTGGATTACACGGCCTGGGCGATTCGGATTTTCCTTGCGGGGACGTTTTCCGTGGGCTTTCAGGTCAGCTGTCAACTGGCGTTTATGGCGCTGGGGCAGGCGAAGATCAGTCTCATCATGGCCTGTCTGCGGAAGCTGATTCTGCTGATTCCTCTGATCTTCATTCTGCCGAACTTCTTCGCGGACAAGGCCTTTGCGGTCTTTCTGGCGGAGCCGGTGTCCGACATCCTCGCCGCCGCCGTGACGACCATTACGTTCTTCACGTTTTTCCGCAAGTTACTGAAAGCGGGGAAACAGTAAAAATCACGCCGTACCTGGATTTGGGTACGGCGTGATTTTTTATCCGTTCAACAGCTGGGAAATGGGCTGCATTCCCTGATCGACGCGGGAATATTTGGCGAGAATCGCCTTGGCGTCGGCTTCGGACATGGGGGTGCCGTAGTAGTCGGACTGCCAGGAGGCCGTCGCCTTGTTGTAGGCAGCAAAGTCCAGCGTTTCTAAGTCGAAGCCGTTGCAGCGGGAGAAAGATGTCCCTTCTATCTCAACGCCTGCCTCTTCGTGGAACAGCTCAACCCGCTCCATAACATTGTTCTCACAGAGGTAAAAATCCATGATGGCAAGGGGTATCAGATTACCGTAACGGTAAGTCCAAATATCCCAGTAGCGTTCACCGTCGCCGCTGAGCAGAAGATCCTTTACCCCGTCGCCGTTGATGTCCATGATCCGGTAGTGGGTATAGAAGGAATCCTGCTTGTCGGCATAGTCCCTGTAGATCCGGAGCAGCTCGTCGTCAGAGGGCTGGACGTCCTTCGCTTTCAGGTAGCTTCCCAAGGTCAGCCCGCTTTCGTCAAGGGGATAGGCCATCAGCGGCTTCCAGTCCAGCTGGATTCGGGGGTACTTGGCCATGATGGCCGTGGCCTCGTCCTGAGAAATCTCCGTACTTTCCCATCCATTGGGGTCCGGATACCGATACCATTGACCGCCCAGACGTTGAATATTTGCAATTACGTTCCCCAATCCCCCGTCATCCTTGAATGCCGCAGTGCCGTCTGCAAATGCAAAGTACGTATGCCTTTCACCATCCCAATACCTGTCCGGTGCCTGATATTGTTCCAAAACATTTCCCTCGCACAGATACGATTCTCCGTAACCGTGAAACATCACTTCACCGTTCTCCATTTCCAGCCAATCAAGGAACGCGCCGTCCTGCCCAAGCAGCAGCTCGTCCACGCCGTCTCTGTTCAGGTCATAGAAACTGTATTGTCTGGATTCGTCGGGAATGTAGACACTTTTCTTCAGATAATCGGAAAAGTCCGTGTAGGTTTCCGGAGCATAGGCGTGTTCCGCCTGATAGGCTTCCTCCGCCGCGGCCAGCTTTTCCTCTACGACAGCTTTGTTAACTTCCTTCGGCTGGACGGAATAGTCGAACTGGTCGGCAATGGATTCCAGTTCCGCCTTCGTCATGACCTCGCTGGCATCCGGGTAGTTGGTGTGGCTGAGGGAACGGTTTCCGTCAATGCTTATCATGATCATGGCGTTTTCCTGCTCGGCAATGATCTCGCCCCGTCCCTTGCTGTTCAGTGCCAGCAGCAGCTTCGTGCCGCCCGGAGTGGTGTGATCCCACTGCTCATAGGCATCAATGTCCACTCCGCCGGCGAACGCGCTGGGGAAATAGTCCTTCCGGGCGTAGCCATAGGACGTCATCAATTTACCGGCATTTTCGGTCACAAGCTCAAAATCCATGCTGAAATTGTAGGGCAGATAGAGCATTCCCGCCATACCCGTAATCTGCGCGTCGGAATCTTGGCGTAGCAGAGACCGGATGCCGGTTTCCTCCAGGAAAATGTCGCTCTGATATCGCTGGAAGGGTATCCATCCCTCCAGCAGCTTCAAATTGTACTTTGCAACGATCTCGTCCACCTTGTCCACCATTTCCTGCGTATAGCAGCTGTAGGTGTACTCGTACTGATTTGGAATACTCGGAATATCGGGTTCGTTGGTCATCAGCGCATGATCCTGATCGTAGCTCTCCTGAAATTCGTACCATTCCCTCAGCGCCTGCTGGATGGCGTCGCCGCTGCGGCCGTAGGGGGTTATGATGTCCAGACTTTTTTCCACCGGGTCGATGGCCTTGCCCTTGTCGTCAAAGCGCTGGGTGTAGGTCCCCTTGCCGATGGACATGTCCTGCAAACGCAGGGCGTACACGATTCCGCAGCCCACCAGCAGCAGCGCCGCGGCAATGGCGGCGGCAACGAGCAGCGGCCGGCGCAGGCTTCGTGTTTTAGGCGCGGCCGCCGGGGCGGCTTCTTCAATGTAGCGGCCGTCAATGCCGCTCATGGCGATAACCAGATCTTTTCCCGTCATACGGCAATTCCCTCCTGCATCAGATAGACCCGCAGCTTTTCCCGGATGCGGTGGAGCCGGGTCTTGACCTTGCTTTCACTCATGCTGTAGCGCTGGGCGATCTCCGCCACGGTGTCCACGTACCAGTACCGCCGCACGAACAGCCGCCGGTTCTCCGGGGTCAGCGTGGCGAGAAATGCGTTCAGCGCCCGGGTGATCTCCCGCCCCTCGGCGGCGGAATCCCGGCTGGTGTCGGGGATGCACAGCTCCATTTCCTCGCTCAGGGTCACCACCTCGGCCTTCCGTCTGGCCGCATCAAGCCAGTCCAGCTTGCCGAAGGCAAAATTCCGGCATATTTTCGCGAGATACGCGAAGAAATACTTCGGGCGCTTGGGCGGAATCGTCCGCCACGCGGCGAGATAGGTGTCGTTCACGCTTTCCTCCGCGTCCTCGTAGCTCTGGACAATGCGCTGGGCGATGGTTTGCAGCTGCCGTCCGTAGGCCGCCTGGGTCTCCATAATGGCCTCACCCTTCCTTTCCCAATACAGGTCGATGATCTTTTCGTCTTCCACTGAGGGAACACCTCCGTTTCTGTTTTGCTTCCTCACCCTATAAGAGGGAATTTCTTGGGAAAGGTTACACTTTGCAGGAAAATATTTTTTGCTTCGCCGTTTTTATAGTGAAAATGCCGGCTCATGTGAGCCGGCATTTTATGTAGATTTCGGTTACACCAGAGCGGCGGTGATAATGGCCATCTTGTAGACCTCGTCGGCGTTGCAGCCCCGGGACAGGTCGTTGATGGGAGCCGCCAGACCCTGCAGGATGGGGCCGTAAGCCTCGAAGCCGCCCAGACGCTGGGCGATCTTGTAGCCGATGTTGCCCGCCTCGATGGTGGGGAAGATGAAGGTGTTGGCGTGACCGGCAACGGGAGAGCCGGGGAACTTCAGCTGGCCGACCTCGGGAGCGACGGCGGCGTCGAACTGCATCTCGCCGTCGATCTTCAGCTCGGGATCCATCTCCTTGGCGATGGCGGTGGCGTCGTGGCTCAGCTTCACGGTGCCGCCCTTGCCGGAGCCGTTGGTGGAGAAGCTCAGCATGGCGACCTTGGGGTCAATGCCGAAGACCTTGGCGGTCTTGGCGGTCTCGATGGCAACCTCCGCCAGCTTCTGGGCGGCGGACAGGGTCACGTTGCCTTCCTTGTCAACGGAATCCTCATAGCTGATGTTGATGGCGCAGTCGCCCATGGCCAGCTTCTCGTCGCCCCGCACCAGAATGAAGCAGGAGGACACCAGATGCGCGCCCTTCTTGGTCTTGACGATCTGCAGAGCGGGACGGACGGTGTCGGCGGTGGAATAGGTCGCGCCGCCCAGCAGGGAGTCGGCGTAGCCCATCTTCACCAGCATGGTGCCGAAGTAGTTGCCCTTGGACAGCGCCTTGCGGCACTCGTCGGCGGTCATCTTGCCCTTGCGCAGCTCCACCATCTTGTCAACCATGGCGTCCATTTCGGGATAGGTCTCGGGGTCGATGATTTCGACGCCCTCGATGTTGTAGCCGCCCTTGGCCGCGTTGGCCTTGACAACGTCAACGTTGCCGATGAGGATGGGGGTCAGGAAGCCGCCCTTGACCAGACGGTCGGTGGCTTCCAGAATGCGGGCGTCGTGACCCTCGGTAAAAACGATCTTTCTGGGGTTCGCTTTCAGCGTTTCGATCATTGCATTGAACATGGAACATTCCCTCCAATATCCGGGCGTATGCCCGTAATTTCACCCAATATTATATACCAGCTTTCCTTCATGCGCAACCCTTTTTTGCGGCGGCGCGACATATTTTGCGTTCCTCGCAGCCAAAAAGGCGGCGGCGGAAAAATATTTTTGTTCATTGTGATGAAAACCATTTCCAAAAGTGCGAAATTCCTCTTGCTTTTTGTGAAAAATCCCTTTATAATGGGGTTATATTCTGGCATTGGAGGCGATGGCGCGTGGGTGAACTCTTCGCGGTTGTGTCCGGGAAGGGCGGAACGGGAAAAACCTCCCTCTGCGCCGCCCTCGCCACTGCTCTTGCAAAAGAAGGAAAACGGGTTCTGTGCATCGACTGCGACGTGGGGCTTCGGAATCTGGACATCTCTCTGGGGCTTTCCGAATGCGGCGCGCTGTCCTTTTGGGA
>CAKTKF010000098.1 GCA_934569215.1 uncultured Oscillospiraceae bacterium | reverse complement strand
GGAAATGCTATGGTATAATAATCGAAAAAACAGAGGAAGACGGAGGATTTATCATGGGAATGGTTGTCATCGGCGCGGTGTTTGTGGATATCAAGGGGTATCCCACGTCGGCATTTATCCCCACCGGACGGAACGCAGGGCGCGTGGAGCAGATTCATGGCGGCGTCGGCCGAAATGTGGCAGAGGACATTGCGAACTGCGAGCTGCGCCCCACTTTTGTCAGCCTCGTGGACGACAGCGGAACCGGCGCGGATGTTGTCCGCAAGCTGAAAAGCCACAGGGTGAACACCGACTATATCCGCAAGACCAGAAACGGCATGGGAACATGGCTGGCAGTCTTCAACGATGACGGGGACGTGGCCGCGTCCATCTCTCAGCGGCCGAACCTGCTGCCCATTGCCCACACGCTGGAACAGGACGGCGATGAGATCTTCCAAAACGCGGACAGTGTCGTCATTGAGATCGACATGGACAAGGAGATCGTCAAGCGCACCTTCCGGCTGGCGCAGAAGTACGGAAAGCCGGTCTATGCCGTGGTGGCGAATATGAGCATCGCGCTGGAAAGACGGGATTTTCTTCAGTCCACGGATTGCTTCGTCTGCAATCAGCAGGAGGCTGGGATCCTGTTTTCCGATGACTATTCCGGCAAGACCCCGGAGGAAATGATCCCCATTATTTCGGCGAAGGTTCAGGCTGCCCACATTCCGGCCATGATCGTGACCATGGGCGCGGACGGCGCGGTGTATGCCAACCTTCACGGGGAGAGCGGCTACTGCCCCGCGAGAAAGCTGGAGGTGAAGGACACCACCGGCGCGGGGGACGCTTTTTGCGCGGGAGCGGCCATCGGCCTGACCTATGGCAAGGGGCTGAAGGAGGCCTGTGAGATCGGCGCTATGCTGGCGGCGTCCGTTATCGTGACCTCCGAAAGCGTCTGCCCCCGCTTCCGGCCGAGAGAGCTGGGGCTGGACATGGATGTTGAGGACTGAGGGAATGTATCGCCGTGTTTTGACCATGCAGGACATTTCCTGCGTCGGGCAGTGTTCCACCACGGTGGCGCTGCCGATTCTGTCCGCCTGCGGCATGGAAGCCTGTATCCTGCCCACCGCGCTGCTGTCCACCCATACCGGCGGCTTCGGTAAGCCCGCCGTGGTGCATTTTGACGGGGCGCTGACGGATATCTGGCACCATTGGCTGGAGAATGGCATTACGTTTGACGCAATTCTCGTGGGATATCTTGGCAGTCTGGCGGCGGTGAAGGCGGCGGGGGAGATTTTCGACCGGCTGCTTGCTCCCGGCGGCGTGTCCATCGTTGACCCGGCCATGGCGGATAACGGAAAACTGTACTCCGGCTTTGACGAGGAGTATGTTCGGGCAATCGGTTCGCTGGCGGAGAAAGCGGACATTATTCTGCCCAATGTCACGGAAGCGGCGATCCTGTCTGGTTTACCATATCAGGAAAATATTGGAAAATATTATGTTAACCGATTGCTGGACGGGCTGCATCACCCCTGTGCTGTCCTCACCGGCGTTGACTTTGGGGAGGACAGCACCGGCGTCGTTCTTCGGGAGGGAGCGGTGCAGGAGGAATACCGCCATAAGCGGATCGGGAAGGGGTGCCACGGAACCGGTGATATCTTCGCCGCCGTCTTCACGGGAGCGCTGATGCAGGGGAAAAACCGGCTGGATGCGGCGAAAATCGCCGCGGATTTCACCTGCCGGTGCATTGAGAATACGGTGAACTCCCCCGCCCATTGGTACGGCGTCAAATTTGAGCCGCTTCTGCCGGAGCTGACGGAAATGCTGGGACAGTAGGCAGCCAAAAATTTTTTTGAAAAACCTCTTCCATTTTTGCATAGAATGGTGTAAGATTATGTAAACTAATGGCGTAATGGAAGAGGGGCGCATATGGAGGAACAGATTTACAGACAGCCTCGCGGAAACGGGAAAACGTGGATATTGATCATTGCCGCAGTGGCGGTTTTGCTGCTGTGCGCGGTGGCCTTTGTGCTGACCGCGAACCGGCTTTCCCTTTCCGTGGAGCTGAACGGCGAGCCGGAAATGACGCTGGAATACGGCGGGCATTTTCAGGACCCGGGGGCGCAGCTATGCGTCCGCGGCTCATTGCTCTGGAAGGACGGCATGTCCCCGGAGGGCGCTTCGGTGGGCGTTCAGGGGAAGGTCGATGAGGGAAAACCGGGGAAATATATCCTTACCTACGAAGCGGACTACCGGGGAATGCACGCCGAGGCGCAGCGCATTGTACGGATTGTGGACACGGTATGCCCGGAGATTATCCTGACCCCCGACACGGGTGGGACGTTGCTCCCCGGCACGCCCTACCGGGAGGCGGGCTACAAGGCCATCGACAATTATGACGGCGACATCACCGACCGGGTGGTTCGGTCGGAGGAATACGGGAAGATCATCTACGCGGTGACGGATTCCTCCGGAAATCCCGGCTACGCCGAGCGGGAGGTACCCTATTACGACCCGATCCCGCCGGAGATCACGCTGGAGGGCGGCGCGGATATGGCCATCACCACCGGCACCTTCTATCAGGAGCCGGGGTACTCCGCGCTGGACAACGTGGACGGCGATCTGACCGGGCAGGTGCAGGTGGACGGTGAGGTGGACTGGCTGACGCCGGGAACCTACAGCGTGACCTACACCGTCACCGACGGCTACGAAAACACTACCACCGTCACCAGAACCGTGGAGGTGAAGGCGGTTCCCCGTCCCGAGGTCGTCTGGCCCGAGGGAAAGGTCATTTATCTGACCTTCGACGACGGCCCCGGCCCCTACACGCAGCAGCTGCTGGACGTGCTGGACAGCTACGGCGTGAAGGCCACCTTCTTTGTCACCAACCGGGGCTACGGCGAAATGATGAAGGAAATCGTGGACAGGGGACACAGCATCGGCATTCACACCATGTCCCACGTTTACGAGCGCATTTATGCCAGTCCGGAGGCGTATTTTGCGGATTTGCTGGGGATGCAGGACGTTATTTACCGGAATACCGGCGTCAAAACCACCCTGATGCGCTTCCCCGGCGGCAGCTCCAACACCGTCAGCGCCCACAGCTACGTGGGGCTGATGAGCTTGCTGACCCGGGCGGTGCAGGACGCGGGCTTCCAGTATTTTGACTGGAACGTGGACAGCAACGATGCAGGCGGCGCGAAAAAGGCACAGACTGTTTTCAATAATGTGACGGCAGGCGTCAGCCAGAATCGGGTCTCCGTGGTTTTGCAGCATGACATCCACGATTTCAGCGTGGACGCGGTGGAGGACATCATCGTCTGGGGACTGAACAACGGCTATTCCTTTGAACGCCTGACGGAAAACAGCCCCGGCGTTCATCACGGGGTGCTTAACTGATACTAGTTTTCAATAAAACGGTTAAAAACCGTTTTATTCGGCTGCTGTTTCAGCAGCCAGCGGCGTAGCCGCAAAAAAACGTAAGTCCATACATTTCTCGCCGCTATCGGCGGCCTGCGAAGGATTCGCAGGATAAAATGGTGTTAACCATTTTATCGAGAAATAGTATGAGGAAGGCTCTGAAAAATGTCAAAAAATAGCCCGGTTCGGCGTGCGTCGAACCGGGCTGTGATACTTTTTGAGGTTTACTTTGCTTCCTTCGGATCGTTCTGCTTCCGGGCGCTGGTGCGGCCTTCGGGGCGAATCTCCCCCACGGCCAGCAGGGAGCGCTTCGTCAGCGTGGGGCCGACCAGCTCGTAAACCAGCACGGCGAACAGCACGACGTTTCTCGCCAGCGCACCGTCGGAGAGAGTGGCGGCGGTGATGGCCATGCCCAGCGCCACACCGGCCTGGGGCAGCAGCGTGATGCCCAGGTGATCCACAATGGGCTTCGGCTCCTTGGTGATGCGGCAGCTCAGGTTCGCGCCGCAATACTTACCGGCGGAGCGGGCGATGATGTAGATGATGCCGACGATCAGGGTCACGGGCTGGGACAGGACGTTGAGGTCAAGCTCCGCGCCGGAAATGACGAAGAACAGGATGTTCAGGGGCATCGTCCAGCCGTCCACACGCTCCATCAGTTCCTCGGAGGTGGGGCAGACGTTGCAGAAGATGGTGCCGGTCATCATGCACACCAGCAGCAATGAGAATCCGCAGTGGACGGGGCCGATCTGGAATTCCAGCATACTCAGACCCACCGTCAGCATGACGAAGGCGACGGACAGAGACATACGCTTGCTGCGGGAGTGGAAGAACCGCTCCACCCAGTGGAGCAGCAGCCCCATAAAGCCGCCGAGACCCACGGACAGGAGAATCTCCACGATGGGTTCGATGACTACGGCCAGCACGCTGACCTGTCCGTTGGACAGTGCCGTAGCAATGCCGAAGGACACGGAGAACAGCAGCAGACCCACGGCGTCGTCCAGGGCGACCACCAGCATCAGCAGCCGGGTCATGGGGCCGTCCGCCTTGTACTGGCGAACCACCATCAGCGTGGCGGCGGGGGCAGTTGCGGCGGCGATGGCGCCCAGGGTAATGGCGCAGGGGACGGAAATGATGTGGGGGAAGAACAGATGCAGCAGCAGAAGCACGACATCCACGACAACGGTGGTGATCACGGCCTGCAAAATGCCGATGATGATGGCGCGGGAGCCGATGGTGCGCAGCTGACTCAGGCGGAACTCGTTGCCCATGGCAAAGGCGATGAAGCCCAGGGCAGTCTGGCTCACAATGCTGAGGACGTTCACTTCCTCAAGGGTGTTGAAGCCCAGGCCGGGGACGTTCAGCCGCCCCAGGAAGAACGGCCCGAGGAGCAGTCCGGCCACCAGGTAGGCCGTGACGGCGGGAAGATGCAGCAGCCGGGTAAGGCGGGACATAAGCAGTCCGCCGACCAGCGCTACGGCCAGACCAATCAGATAAATCTCCATAATTTTGATACCTTCTTTTCTCAAAAACCAACTTGACAGAATCATGATGTTTTTTTGCACCACGGTATCATACCATCCCCGACAGCCGGATGCAAGTAATATTCCCGCCAAAGATTTGCGCCTTTTCGGCAATGAATTGTGCAATATTATGTTATGGACAGCCCTCTGCGGCAAGGAAAAATGCCTCACCCCGTCAAAAGGGGAGAGGCAGACCGATATGGACAGAGCCTCAGCGCTCGCTGGGGCCGCCGTCGTCCTTTTCAAAGATCAGATCGTCCAGATCGGCGCAGGGATCGTCACAGCTGTACATGGGTTCACCTTCTTTCAGGGGTGGCAATCTGCCATTGCGCAGTGCCGCCCGAAAATGCTACCTGACAGTATATGCCCTCGCAGGCAAAAAAAGTGACGTATTTTCTTGACAGACAAGAAAAATTTGGGTAGAATATAAAAGCGTATGCACCAGTAGCTCAGCAGGATAGAGCGACCGCCTCCTAAGCGGTAGGTCGGAGGTTCGAATCCCCTCTGGTGTGCCACAAAGGCCGCAGCCTCATGTTTGATCTGCGGCCTTTTTTCTGTAATTCCCTATATCCCACAGGAAGTGAGAGTTTTATCATGAACATTGAATTTGACGCATATAAGCAGAAGCTGAACGACTGCCGTCCTGCGCTGGAGGG
>CAKTKF010000097.1 GCA_934569215.1 uncultured Oscillospiraceae bacterium | reverse complement strand
GGGAGAGCCAAGGCGGCTCTTTTCTTTATTTTCTGTCCGAATTGCCCATCCTTTGCGTCTTATAGAGTAGAAAGGCCTTTCACAGAAGCGGGACGCACCGGAATAGACCCGGGACGCCCAAGGAGGAACAGTATGAATGATGAACAGATCCTGGACTTGTATTTTGCCAGGGATGAACAGGCGGTGGCGGAGACCGACCGGAAATACGGCGGCTATTGCTTCACCCTCGCCAATTCCATCCTGCACAGCGATCAGGACGCGGAGGAAACCGTGAGCGATACATATTTAAGAGCATGGAACACCATCCCGCCCAAGCGTCCGGGCATCTTCAAAATGTTCCTCGCCAAAATCACCCGGAACCTCGCCTTTTCCCGCTGGCGGAGTATGAACGCCGAGAAGCGGGGCGGCGGGGAGATGACACTGGTGCTGGAGGAGCTGGACGACTGCATTGCCGCGCCCGGCTGCGTGGGGGATGGGATGGACGCCAAGGAGCTGGCCAAGGCTATCCGGGCGTTCCTGAACACCCTCCCGGCGCGGGAGCAGGACATTTTCCTGCGGCGGTACTTCTTCGTGGAGGAAAGCGGCGTGATTGCCCAGCGGTACGGCATGAAGCCTGCCACGGTGCTGCGCACCCTTTCCCGCACCAGGCAGAAGCTCAAAAATTATCTGACACAGGAGGGCTATACGGTATGAAAGCGGAAGAACTGTTTCTCGCCATCGGCGAGGTGGAATCCAGCCGCCTGACGCGCAGTGAGCTGACGACGGCAAGACCCTCCGGTCAAAGGGAACAGGAGGAACCCAAAATGAAGAAAAGAAACGTTTCCCGGATTCTTCGGAATCTGCTGGTCGCGGCGCTGATCGTAAGTCTGCTGGCTGTAACGGCCTATGCGGTGGCGGGCTTTGTGATCTTCGACAGCCCCCAGGACATGATATCCGGTCTGTTCGGCGACAAAACGGGCTATGACCACAAGGATGTGACGCATTTTACAGACCCGGAAAAGCCCGGCGAGGTCTACGACATCCCGGCCTATGACCGGGTGCCGGTGGACGAAAGCGTGGCGGTGTCCGAGGCGGTGCCGCTGGTCAGCCCCGTGGGGCAGAGCATTTCCTGGGAGGGCTACACCCTGACGGTGGACGCCAATATGTACGATCAGGTGACCAAATGCGGCGTGCTGACCTACACTTTGGAGAATCCCGACGGCATTGCCGACTATGCATTACAGGAGAACGGTGAAATTTATTTCCCGGAGGGGGAAATCCTGGACATCAATCAGTACGGCTACAGCTACATCATTCCCGATCAGTCCACGGACACCAAGCTGACGGCGGCGTATTACTACCGGCTGGACAACCCGGAAAGCACCGATCTGGTGCTGAGCTTCACCCAGTGGGCGCCGATCCGTCTGTCGGATTATAAGGAACTGTGGAAACAGACCAAGGAGCAGGTCAAGCAGGAGTTCAGCGAGGACGAGGCGATAGAGCATCTGAAGCAGGCGCTGGGCGACGAATACGAGGAAGTGGCGTCTGGGGCTTCCCGTGAGGAAATCGTGGATACCGGATATGAGAGACTTGTGTACGAGCGGCTGGATGGGCGGTTTGACTGCCCGGAGAAGATCACGATCCCCGAAAAAGCGCTGGGAGAAATGAGCAATCTGACTCTGGCGGACGGGAATATCAAGGTTTCGCCCATTGCCATCTGCGTGGATACCAGAGAAATGCAGGACTATCCGGAAAGATGCATTAGACGGGTGAAGATTTCCTTCAAGGACGACACGGAGTACGTGGTTATGGACGAGAATGTTGCCAACCATATGTTTGCGGTAGGACACACCGACCGTGACGTCACCCTGATGTTCAACCGCATGATCGACGTGAACGAGATCGCGTCCGTCATTCTGGACGGTGATGTTGAGTTTCGGGTGTCGTAAATAGCAGTATGCCCCCTCCCAGCCGGGAGGGGGCATTGTCATGTGAATCATTCCGGGGCGGTCAGGAATTGGGAGATGCCATGCAGCTCCTGATATAAGCCGACGGCGCGGGTGACGCCAAGCGCTTCGCCTTCGATCAGTAGCTCATCTAAATCCTCCGGGGTGCGGAACAGGGTGAAGCGCGCGCTGTCCGCGTCCGTGTGAATCTGGTAATGGCAGCGCAGTTTTTCGTCCCGGTGTCCGCCTGAAAGTTGCGCCGCCGGGGGCAGGGGAGCTGTGGTAGCGCCTGCGGGTGTCAGGGTGATGGTTTTGCCGTCCAACGCCAGTTCCAGCCAGATTTCCCGTCCCTGCCATGGGGCAAGATAATTTGCAAGGCATACGTCTGGCGGCACGGGCGGCAGAAAAACCGGACAGGTCAGTCCCCGCCCGTAAAGCGCGGACACGCCCACGGGGCAGGGGAGGGCTTCGGACAGCCGCTCCGCCAAGAGATCTGATTCCTCATACCCTGGCCGCTGAAAATCCAGCAGAACGCCGCTGCATTTAAGCGCATCCAACCGGGGGCGCAGCTGGGCGGCGATGGTTTCGGAGTCATGCCCATGGATGGGGGTGATGTCGTCCAGAATCACCATGGAGCCGGGAGGCACTGCCTTCGGCAGATTGGAAAGCCCTGTGGAATAGGGAGAAAAATGACAGGCCATCCAGGCAGTTTTCGGCGGAAGCGTCTCGGTTCCCCGGATTTCCGCCGCTGTCATGGCAAGAAACGGACGAATCACCATGGACAAATCCTCCTTTCCGTGATATAATATAGGCCGAAATGCGGAGACGGCTCCGCTCTATGAATACTATACGAACCACGGGAGGACATTATGCCCTTTTCTCTGTTGCCCAAGATCATCGCAAACCGCCTCACCGACATAACGCCGGAGCTGCTCCACACCCGGGACATCCGGCTGCTGATGCTGGATTTTGACAATACCATCGTGCCCTACACCACCGACGTCCCCACGGCGGAGATGACGGCGTGGCTGAACCGGATGAAGCAGACGGACATCACCGTGTGCATCGTCTCCAACAGCCGCAAGGATCGGGTGCCGCGGTTTTGTCAGGAACACGGCTTAGATTGCATTACCCATGCGAAAAAGCCCTTTTCCAAGGGCATCCGGGAATGTCTGGCAAAATATGACATTCCCGCAAAAAACGCCGCGCTGGTGGGCGATCAGATTTACACCGATACCCTCGGCGCCAACTGCGTCGGCGTGACCTCCATTCTGGTCAGCGCCATCAACAATCACAATTTCTGGCTGAAGGCACGTCACGTGCTGGAACTGCCATTTATTTTATCTGCAAAGAAAAGGAGAATGTAACCATGAAAAATCTTGACAAGTATCTGACCCTGCTGGACGGGGAAGTGGACGGCCTGCTGCTGACCTCCCGCTACAGCCGCCATTACGGCGCGGAATTCGACATCGCCGAGGGCGTCGCCATCGTCACCAAGAAGGGCTGCCGCTACTTCACCGACAGCCGTTACATCGAGTCCGCCGAGAAGAACCTCAAGGGCTTCGAGGTTCTGGAGGTGAACCGGGAGAACAGCTACATCCAGCGCCTGAACACGGCCATTGCCGATTTCGGCGTGACCGCCCTTGGCTACGAGGAGCATTATCTCACCGCAGAGGAGTACTTCCACTACGACGAAAAGCTGAACGCCAAGCTGGTGCCCTTCCACAAGCCCATCTACGCCTTCCGAGGCACCAAGGAAGACTGGGAGCTGGAGCTGATGCGCAAGGCGCAGGCCATCACCGACAGAGCCTTTGCCGAGGTCATCACCCGCATCAAGCCCGGCATGACCGAGCTGGAGCTTCAGGCGGAGCTGATCTACTGTATGTACAAAAACGGCGGCACCGGCCTGGCCTTTGACCCCATTGTGGTGTCCGGCCCCAATACCAGCCTGCCCCATGGCGTCGCTGGGGAACGGGTCATTCAGAAGGGCGACTTCGTCACCATGGACTTTGGCGCGTCCTACATGGGCTACTGCTCCGACATGACCCGTACTGTCGCCGTCGGCTACGCCACCGACGAGATGAAGCATGTGTACGACACCGTCCTCAAGGCGCAGCTGACCGCCATCGCCGCCACGAAGGCGGGTGTTCCCGGCAAGGAGATCGACGGCGCCGCCCGGAAGGTCATTACCGACGCCGGCTACGGCGAATACTTTGGCCACGGCTACGGCCACAGCCTGGGTCTGGAAATCCATGAGAACCCCAGCCCCAACGCCAGCAACGTTGAGCCGCTGCCCGCGGGCGTGGTCTGCTCCGCGGAACCGGGCATCTATCTGCCCGGAAAATTCGGCGTTCGTATCGAGGATGTAACCATTATCACCGAGGATGGCTGCGAGGTCGTTACCGGAAGCCCGAAAAATCTGATTGTTGTTTGATATGCGGATTTACCGCTTTTGTGAAAAACGACATAACATTGAGTAGTGAGGGGAAATGAGATGCCCGAACCGTTGATTTCTGTTATTGTGCCTGTATATAATGCGGAAAAGTATCTCACGAAATGTGTTGCCAGTATCCGTGCGCAGACCTATCGGAATTTGGAGATCATCCTGGTGGATGATGGGTCTTGCGACAGAAGTGGGGAACTGTGCGATTCGTTTGCTTTGAAGGATCCCAGGATTGTCGTGATTCACAAGGAGAACGGCGGCGTGGCGTCCGGCAGAAATGCCGGACTGGACGCCATGCATGGCGACTATGTTGGATTCGTGGATGCGGACGATTGGATTGACCCGGAGATGTATGAAGTCCTGCTGCAAAGAATGATTGCTGAAAATGCGCAGATTTCCTGCTGCGGCACAGCCTTTGTTGCGGGGGATGGGGAAATCACTGGATATTTTGACTCAGATCTGAATGCACAATTAACGGTTGACAGTACCAACGCCCAGATGGAACTGATTCACGGCGGACGTATAACCAATTCCATGTGGAATAAATTATATGCCGCTGGAATATTTGACGGATTGCGGCAGAAAAACGTGTATTTGGAAGATTTGGCAATGCAGTATCTGCTTATTGCAAAGGCAGGACGGGTAACTTATACAGGACAGTCAATGTATTCCTATTACCTGTCAGAAAACAGCATTACACGGGGGCATTATACAACCCGGTTCTTTGATTGGGTTACCAGCACTGAAGATCGGCTTGCATTTTATCAGGAACAATTTCCTGTGTGTGTCCCGGAGGCCTACAATCAGTATATCGACCTTTGTATGGATATGCTTCTCATCACCTGGAAGATGCCGGAGTGGAAGGAGCTGAATAAAGAGCTTGTCCGGAGAATCGTTGCGCCTCTTACAGGTAATTATGGCGATGATATGGGAAGAATCACGAAACTTAAGCGGCAGCTGGTAAAAATTCATCCCCAACTGTTTATCTGGCTAAATCCGTTTTTTGAGAAGCTCAAGACGCGGCAGGGATAGAAGACAGGAAGCGATTTCTGCCCGCAGAAACAATTGTTTCTACACGTCTGTTTGGGCTGTGACGGAGAAGGCAAAGAAGAATCCGGATAGGGCGCAATTTTTATTGGATTTCCCTATTGAAAAGTCGAATTTTTTAGGCTATAATACATGTGTAAAATTCTTGCATACACAATTTGCTTTTCCCAGGGAAGGCATCATAGGAGGAA
>CAKTKF010000096.1 GCA_934569215.1 uncultured Oscillospiraceae bacterium | reverse complement strand
TTGGGACAGGGCAGCCCTTCGTAGGACAGCCGCGCGCCGTCGGTGCCGCCGCGAATGGGCACTTCCACCGGGTTCATGCCCGCCGCGGCCATGGCCTTTTTCGCCCGCTCCACCACATACATACACGGCTCAATGCACTTCTTCATGTTATAGTAGCTGTCCTTGAGGGTCAGCTCCAGCGTTCCCGCGCCGTACTTGCGGTTGATAAAGTCCGCGGCAGCAGTCATGACCGCTTTCTTTTCCTCGAACTTCTCCATGTCGTGGTCGCGGATGATATAGTGCAGCTCGGAACGCTCCACCTCGCCCTTCATGCCCAGCAGATGGAAGAAGCCCTCATAGCCCTCCGTCAGCTCCGGGCGCTGCCCAACGGGGAGCAGACTCTGGAATTCCATGGCGATCAGCTGGGAATTCACCATCTTCCCCTTGGCAGAGCCGGGATGGATGTTCAGGCCGTGTACGACCACCTTCGCACCGGCGGCGTTGAAATTCTCGTATTCGATCTCCCCCACGGGGCCGCCGTCGGCGGTGTAGGCAAAATCCGCGCCGAAGCCCTTCACATCAAACCGGTCCGCGCCCCGGCCGATCTCCTCGTCAGGGGTAAAGCCGATCTTCAATGTGGCGTGCTTACCGCCCATGGCGAGCAGCTGCTGCGCCGCCGTCATGATCTCCGCCACGCCCGCCTTGTCGTCCGCACCAAGAAGGGTCGTGCCGTCGGTGACGATCAGGTGCTTGCCCACGTGGTTTTTGAGGGACGGGTAGTCAGCTTCCCGCAGGAAAATGCCCTTTTCCTCGTTCAGGCACACATCCCCGCCGTCATAGGCCATGACCTTTGCCTTGATGTTCGCACCGGAAGCATCCGGCGCGGTGTCCATGTGGGCGATCAGGCCGATGGTGGGCATGTCAGGGTCGCCGGGGACGGTGCCGTAAACATAGCCGTTTTCGTCCATCCTGGCATCCTGAATGCCCATGCCATGCATTTCCTCCACCAGCGCAGCGGCCAGCGCCTTCTGCTTTTCCGTGGAGGGGCAGGTGTCGGATTCCTCATCCGACTGGGTGTCAAAGGTCACATAGCGCAAAAAGCGCTCTACAACAGATTCCATAGGGTTCTCCTTCCAATCAAGGTAAAAATGACTTCCATGTTCCGTCTTTTCCAAAACGCGGAAGCCCACACTTTCAAAGCATTTCCGGGACGGAACATTGTATTCATAGATTTCCCGCACTTCCAGCCGGTGGAAGCCCAGCGCCCGTCCCCGGCGTACCAGCGCGGCAACCACTCTGCGGCCGATACCTCTGCCCCTGTAGCGAGGGTCGCCGATGACAATGGGCATGTCCTTTTGCCAGAAGCACACATCCCCGATGGGGCGGAATGCACCGCCCTCCCATACTTCGATAAAGTATAGCTCCCCCTGCCTGTCCAGATAGTGGTACATATTGGCCAGGGTCTCCCGGGTGTATGGCCGTCTGACGCCGTCCACCAGCCAGACCGTTTCGGGATCCTGATACCACTCGAAGGCAAAGTCAAAGGAATCGTCAAATTTTCGCAGACGCAGTCCGTCGTCCACGGGCAGGATTTCCGGCTGCCGGATATTGGGAATCGGCATTGCACACCTCTTTTCTGTGGGGAAAAGAGCCGCCGCCTACAGTGGCGGCGGCTCCTGTCTTCTGATAGCTTTACTTGGCAGCGTTGACCAGCGCGGCGGTGTCCTGCGCGATCATCAGCTCTTCGTTGGTGGGGATGACCCAAACGGTGACCTTGGAGTCATCGGCGGAGATGATGGCTTCCTTACCACGGGTGTTGTTCTTCTCGGGATCCAGCTTGACACCCAGGAATTCCAGACCCTCGCAGATGCGCGCACGCATGGAAGCGGAGTTCTCGCCCACACCGGCAGTGAACACCAGGCAGTCCAGTCCGCCCAGAGCGGCGGCGTAGGAGCCGATATACTTACGGACTTCGTAAGCAAACTTGTCCAGCGCCAGAGCGCAGTTCTCGTTGCCTTCCTCAGCGCCGTTCTCGATGTCGCGGAAGTCGGAGGACACGCCGGACAGCGCCAGCACGCCGGACTTCTTGTTCAGCATGTTCAGGCACTCGTCCGCGCTCATGCCGTACTTGTTCATAACGAACTGCACGACAGCGGGATCGATGTCGCCGGAACGGGTACCCATGGGAACACCGGCCAATGGGGTCAGACCCATGGAGGTATCCTGGCACTTACCGTCCTTCACGGCGGACAGAGAGGAGCCGTTGCCCAGATGGCAGTTCACCAGCTTGATGTCCTTGCGGCCCATCAGCTCGATGGCGCGCTTGGTGACATACTTGTGGGAGGTGCCGTGGAAGCCGTAGCGGCGGATGGAGTCATTCTCATAGTACTCGGTGGGAATGGCGTAGCGGTAAGCCTTGGGGGGCATGGTCATATGGAAGGCGGTGTCGAACACGGCGACCTGGGGGGTCTTGGGCATGACCGCCTGGCAGGCGCGGATGCCCATCAGGTTGGCGGGGTTGTGCAGGGGGCCGAGAGGAATGCACTTTTCAATGGCGGCGATGACCTCGTCGTTGATGATGCAGGAGTCGAAGAACTCCATGCCGCCGTGCAGGACACGGTGACCGACAGCATCGATCTCGTCGGTGGACTTGATCACGCCGTCCACGGGGTCAACCAGAATGGCCAGAACTGCCGCAATGGCCTCGGAATGGGTGGGCATGGGGATATCCTTCACGATCTTCTTGCCGTTGGCGTTGTGGGTCAGACGGCCGTCGATGTAGATACGCTCACACAGACCTTTGGCAGACACGGCGCCGGTCTCGGGATCCATCAGCTGATACTTCAGGCTGGAGGAGCCGGCATTGATAATCAGTACATTCATTGGGGAAAGCCTCCTAAATAAATATTTTCTTTTTGGTCGGTTTGTGATATGATAGCCATAACTGAGCACATTATAGAGCATTTGCGTCAATTTCTCAAGCCCTCAAGGGAATTTTTTCAAAAAAAGGAGGGATATTTTTGAAAGCCGTTGGTATCGTTGCCGAATATAACCCCTTTCACGCAGGCCACCGCAAGCAGTTTGACCGCATCAGAGCGGAATTTGGAGGGGAAACCGCCATCGTATGCGCCATGAGCGGGAATTTCGTCCAGCGGGGCGCCCCCGCCGTCCTGGACAAAACCCTCCGGGCAAAGGCCGCCGTTGCCTGCGGCGCCGACCTGGTTGTGGAGCTGCCAACCACCGTGAGCCTGTCCTCCGCCGAGGGGTTCGCCGCGGGGGGCGTGGACGTTCTGTCCAAACTCTGCGATACCCTTTGCTTCGGCGCGGAAACTGGCGAAACCGAGTCTCTGATGGAGACTGCCCGGGCGCTGCTTTCGGAGGACTTCTCTCCCCTTCTTCGCCGGGAACTGGACAGCGGCAAGTCCTTCCCCGCTGCCCGCGCCGAGGCTCTCGCGCAGATGGGGCTGTCCGGGGAAATCCTGCGCCGCCCCAACGACATTCTGGCCGTGGAATACTGCAAGGCCATCCTCGCCCAGCACGCTCCCATGGTTCCCTTCCCCATCCGGCGGGAGGGATGCTATCACGACCAAGCGCCCGACCGGGAAAATCCCTCCGCCACGGCGGTGCGCCGCCTTATGCTGGAGGGCGGGGCGTGGGATTCCTTCGTCCCGAAGCCTGCCAGGGCAATTTTTGAAAACGCGCCCCTACACAGCCTTGCCGCCGGAGAACGGGCGGTTCTTGCGCGGCTGCGCACCATGACCGACGCGGAATTTGAAGCCCTGCCCTACGGCGGAGAGGGCTTGTGGCGCAAATTCATGCACGCCAGCCGCCGGGAAGCCACGTTGGAGGACGTCCTCACCGCTGTCAAATCCAAGCGCTACACCCGCACCCGTCTCGACCGAATGACGATGTGCGCATACCTTGGCATTACGGCGGAAATGCTCTCCGCCCCCGCCCCTTACATCCGGGTGCTGGCCTTCAACGAAAAAGGCCGCGCCATTTTAAGCGCGGTAAAAAAAAGCGGCGTTTTCCGAAACGCCGGGGAACCCGTCCCCCACCCCTATCAGGCGCTGGAGCAGCGCTGGGGCGACCTGTACGGTCTGTTCGCTCTGGAGCAACCGGAAGCCCCCGGCGGAGAGCAGCGCCGGAGGATCGTGTTTGACCCGGGCTGAGTTGACATTTCCCGTTTTTCATGATATTGTATCCGAAGAATACCAAAAAGGAGAAAAATCCGCAAAAATGTCGTTAAAATTTCCGAAATTAAAAGCAACCAACTGTATCGTCGCTTTCCTCAGCTCCGCGCTGCAAGCCTTCGGTATGTACAATATCCACGCCCTGTCCGGGGTGACCGAGGGCGGCGTGCTGGGCGCCACGCTGCTGTTTGACCACTGGTTCGGGCTTTCCCCCGCCGTCAGCAGCTTCGTGCTGAACATCGCCTGCTATGCGCTGGGGTGGAAAACCCTGGGCAAGTCCTTCATCGCCTATTCCGCCATCGCCGCCTGCGGCTATTCCGCCAGCTACGCCATTTGCGAGCTGTTCCCGCCCCTGTGGCCGGAAATCGCAAGCCTTCCCCTTCTGGCTTCCGTGGCGGGTGCGCTGTTCATCGGCGTCGGCGCGGGGCTTTGCGTCCGGGCGGGCGGCGCCACCACCGGTGACGACGCCCTGGCCATGAGTCTTTCCCATCTGACGAAAATCCCCATTCAGTGGATTTACCTCACCAGCGACCTGATCGTGCTGGGGCTTTCCCTGACCTACATTCCCGTGCGGCGCATCGGCTATTCCCTGCTGACGGTTATTCTGTCGGGGCAGCTGATCGGTCTGATGCAGCGGATCAGGCTCCGCCCGGAGCCTAAAAGGGCAGCATAATCATCCCTTCAGGCCTCTGGACTGTCTGTCCATGTCCTCCACCACGATATCGTAGATCTCACCCAGAGACGCGCAGTATTCCAGCACCTTCCAGGGTTCGTTCGTGTGGAAATGGATTTTGATCAAATCCTCATCACCCACTGCCAGCAGGCAGTCGCCCTTGAAATGTTCCACAAAGTAGTCGTTGATGGCGTCCTCGTCCAGGTCATGCCCTTCAATAAGCAGCTGCGTATCATAACGAAATTCGGTCATAAATATGTCTCCTTTGCTTTTATAAAGTGCAAGCGGATTATAGCACATTCCCCCCGTGATGGGAAGTGGCTTTTTGCACCGCGTCAAACCCCCTCCATGAAAAAACGAGACTGCCCTTCCGAGCAGTCTCGTTTCCATTTTTACAGATGCAGAACCCGATCCTTGATCTCCTGGGTGCGGCCCTGGTTCCAGAACTGGGTGCCGATGTAGCCGCAGGTTCGTCTGGCTACGTTCATCTTGTTCTGGTCGGTGTTGCCGCACTGGGGGCAGACCCACACCAGCTTGCCGTCGTCCTCCTTGATCTCGATCTCGCCGTCGTAGCCGCAGACCTGACAGTAGTCGGACTTGGTGTTCAGCTCAGCATACATGATGTTGTCGTAGATGAACTGCATCACTTCCAGCACCGCGTCGATGTTGCTTTGCATGTTGGGAACTTCCACATAGCTGATGGCGCCGCCGGGGGACAGCTGCTGGAACTCCGCCTCGAAGCGCAGCTTGGTGAATGCGTCGATGGGCTCGGTCACGTGGACGTGGTAGGAG
>CAKTKF010000095.1 GCA_934569215.1 uncultured Oscillospiraceae bacterium | reverse complement strand
GGTGCTGCCATAAAACGCCTTTCTACCGTTCATCGGCCAAAATTGACCGATGAACGGATTTTTTAACACTTTTGCTTCCCTTTATGATATAGTGTAAACGCAAGGAGGTGTCCCATGAAATTCAAGCTGATTATCGATAAAACCCAGGAAGAAACGGTAGTGGCCACCGTCCATGAGCGCAGCCGTCTTACCGACGAAATGGAGCTGCTCGTCCTGCGGCTCGACGGCTCCGACCGGGTCGCAGCCTACACCGAGGACGGTATGCGGATGCTCCCCTTCTCCGATATCGAGTGCATCACCGTTCTGGACGGAAAGACTTATGCCGTTGCCTGCAGCGGCGAGCATCTCCGGTTAAAGCTGCGGCTGTACGAGCTGGAAGCCATGCTTCCCGCGTCCTTCATCCGCATCAACAAATCGGCGCTTGCCAACGAAGCCCATTTAGAGCGCTTCACCGCTTCCTTCAACGGCGCGGTGGACGCCGTCTTCCGAAGCGGCTACCGGGAATATGTTTCCCGGCGGTGCTTCGTGGAAATCAAAAGGAGGTACGATCACGTATGAAGCAATATTGTCTGACATTTCTGAAACGGGGTCTGCTGGCCGCTTCCGGCGGGCCGCTGATCCTCGCCATGATCTACGGCATTCTGGGTGCCAACGGGCAGGTCACTTCCCTCGCCCCCAGAGAGGTCTGCATGGGGATCGTGACCGTGACGCTGCTGGCCTTCATCGCGGCGGGCATCGGCGTCGTCTACCAAATCGAACGTCTGCCGCTGCTTTCCGCTACGGCAATTCACGCCGGGGCGCTGTATCTGGACTATCTGCTGATCTATCTGCTGAACAACTGGATCCCCCGGGACTGGGCGTTTATCGGCGTCTTTACCCTGTGCTTCGCGGTGGGCTACGCCCTGATCTGGGGAATCATCCTGCTTTCCATCCGGCACAGAACCAACCGTATCAACCGCCATCTGCGGGGAGGAAAATCATGAGAAAACCGTTTCTGGACAATCTGCGCTACGGCATCGTGCTGTCCGTTGTGGCATATCACGTATTTTATCAATTCAACAGCGTCGGGGTCATCACAAACGTGGTCATCCCCGGCATTCCGGCGCTGGACGCGCCGCTGTATGTGCTGTATCCCTGGTTCATGGCGGCGCTTTTCATGATCTCCGGCATCTGCGCCCGGTACAGCCTGGAAAAGCAGACGGGAAAGCAATACCTGAAAGGCAAGGTTCGCCGCCAGCTCATTCCCTCCGTCGCCATTATTTTCCTCATTGGATGGAGCACCGGCTGGGTCACCGACCAGTACGCAAACATCTTCGGCGGCAATGGCGGTCAGATTCCGGGATTTGCCAAATATCTTGTGTGGTGCATGTCCGGCATCGGGGTGCTGTGGTTCCTCCACGAGCTGCTGCTGTGTGAAGTGGTGCTGGTGCTGATTCGCAAGCTGGACAAAAAAGACCGGCTGTGGCAGCTGGGCGGGAAGGCGAATTTCCCCGTCATCTGCCTTCTGGTGCTCGGCCTGTGGGGCAGCGCCTATATTCTGAACACCCCGGTGATCGAGGTCTACCGCAACGGATTTTACCTGTTCTGCTTCCTCGCGGGCTACATTCTGTTCTCCCATGAACATATCCAGTCCCTGCTTGCCAAGTGGGCGCCCTGTCTGCTGGCGGTAAGCGGCGTGCTGGCCGTCGTCTACACGATGCACTTCTGGGGACAGAATTACGCAGCTCTCGGCAATCTGAAAGCCCCCCTTACCAACCTTTACGCCTGGTTTGCCTGCCTTGGGGTGCTGGGTGCGGGGAAGCGGTGGCTGGATCAGGAGACCGCCTTCACCCGGTACATGGCCGGCCGCAGCTTCGGCATCTACGTTCTGCACAATCCCCTGCTGGTGCTGCTGGCATGGGGGATGGATAAGCTGCTGCATTTCCCCGTGTGGAGCATGTATCTGCTCCTGCCGGTGCTGCTGGCACTGCTCCTGCCCCCGCTGATCGCGCTTATCAGGCGCATTCCTGTTCTGCGCACGCTGATTCTTGGTGGAAAGTAAAAAACCGCGCCACGGTTTCTGCAAACCGTGGCGCGGCGTTTTTTGGTTATTCGATGCAGATGCGGTTGTTCTCGGGCAGCTTCTTCTGTCCGGCCTTCGGCACATCCAGCGTCAGGATACCGTTCTCAAACTTGGCGGACACCTCTTCGGGCTTCACATCCCCCACGTAGAAGCTCCGGCTCATGGAACCAGAGTAACGCTCCCGGCGGATGTAGCGACCCTTCTTGTCCTCCTCGTCCTTATCAAGACCCTTTGCGGCCTCAATGGTCAGGTAACCGTTGCTCAGGTCAATGCTGATCTCGTCTTTCTTAAAGCCGGGGAGATCAACTGCCAGCTCGTAGCTGTTTTCCTTCTCACGGATATCGGTCTTCATCAGGTTCTTGGCGTGCTTGCCGTACAGGGGATTGTGTCCCTCGGATACGTTCATCATGCCAAAGGGATCGTTAAAGAAATCATCAAACAGGTTCTCTCCAAAAATGCTGGGCAACATAAGTCATTCCTCCATTCAAATCTTCTATGTTCCCTGCGGAGGGGCTTCCTTTTTTTCGCCCCTCTTTTTGGTACGACTACACTATACCACGATTTTTAGCACTGTCAAGGTCTGAGTGCTAAAGTTCATAAAAAGATAAAAATACGTTCACAGAATATGCGATTTCTCCGGCGACTGGCAGGAAACGGCGGGCACCCCTTGCCTCTCCCCTTGGGAGAGGTGGCTGAGCGAAGCGAAGACGGAGAGGGGAAAACAGGCTGCAATACCCTCTCAGTCACCTTCGGTGACAGCTCTCCCAGAGGGAGAGCCAAGGGATTGTACCACGAAACGAGAAATGGAGCGCATCTTTGCCGATACGCTCCACAAAAAATCTTGCTTTTTTCCGTTATTCTTAGACCAGCGGCGCAAACAGCCGCAGAATGCACTGCCACATCCGCAGAATCGCCCCGCTGCCGGTGCTGTAGCGCTGGGTGACCTCGCTGCATTGGGAGAACAAGGTGTCAAAATCCCGCGCCATGTCGTCGATCGCGTCACAGCCGTAGAGCAGAACGTCGTTCTCGAAGTGGTGATACAGACTCCGGTAGTCAAAATTCGAGCTGCCTATGGAGGCAATTTCTCCGTCGCACAGGCACTGCTTGGCATGGCAGAAGCCCGGCGTATACTCGTAAATCCGCACACCCTGCCGGGCAAGGCCGGAATAATAGGAGCGGGTGATGGCGAATACCACCTTTTTGTCCGGAATCCCCGGCGTGATGATCCGCACATCCACTCCCCGCTTGGCCGCAAGACGCAGCGCCCGGCTCATTTCGTCGGTGATGATCAGGTACGGCGTGGTGATATACAGCGTCTTTTCCGCCTGGGCGATCAGATTCAGATAGACATTTTCCGCCGTGCGCTCCTCCGACAAGGGGTTATCGTTGAAGGGCTGCACGAATCCCTCCGCCCCCACCTTGTGGCAGATGTTGAGGTAGTGCGCAAAATCCTCGTCTTCCTTGGTGGTCACGTTCCACAGTTCGAAAAATGACGCCGTCAGGCTCCGGACAGCCTCGCCCTCCAGCCGGACGCCGGTGTCCTTCCACACCCCGTAGGGCTGGGCGCGGCCAAAATACTCGTCCGCCAGGTTGTAGCCGCCGGTGTAGCCCACCTTGCCGTCGATGACCGTGGTTTTCCGGTGATCCCGGTGGTTCAGAAACAGATTGACCACCGGCACGGCGGGATTGAACACCCGACAGCGGATGCCGTCCTCGCTCAGCCCTCTGGCAAAGCGCATGTTCACATAACCCAGGCTGCCGATGTCGTCGTACATCAGCCGCACTTCGACCCCCTGACGCGCCTTGCGCACCAGAATTTCCCGGATTTCCTGAAAGGCCGAATTATCCGCCACGATGAAATATTCCATGAAAATGAACTTTTCGGCCTTTTCCAGATCCGCTTTCATGGCTTCCAGGGTCTCGGCTCCGTCGCCAAAGTAGCGGACGCGGGTATTTTCGTACACAGGCCAATTTTCATGGGCGGAAAGATAGCGAAACTGGTTGGCGGCGGCGCGGTTTTCCGATTCCAGCCGCGCCAGAACCGCCTCGTCCTGGGGAAGGCATCCCTCTATTTTCTCCCGGAAATGACGGATACGCTTCCCCGCCCTGCCCGGGTCTCCCAGAATGTCGAACAGCAGAAACAGGCTCAGCCCCATCACCGGAGCCGCCAGAATCAGCATGATCCATGGCATCTTCATGGCCGTGGAGGTATGCCTGCCGTACAGGCGAAGCACCACAGCGATGCTCAACAGGCTGACACATGCGGATATCCATGCGGAGTGGGCATTCAGCTTCACCGCCAGCTCAATCAGCCAGACGACCTGAATGATAATGGTCAGACCAACGAACACGATTCTTGAGATGCTGTTGCGTTTGCGTTTATGCTCCCTGCTCATTCCGCACTTCCTTTTTCCTTCTCTTCGTTCTGCTCGTCCAGCTCCTGCCAAAGCTCATCTGCCCGCCGCTGATTTTCCATCGCCACGTCAATACCCTCGGTGCTGTCCTTGCTGAAAATGATCCGCAGCGTCAGGATGATCAGCCGGATGTCCAACAGCGGCGAATAATTTTCAATATACATCATGTCCAGCCGCAGCTTGTCGTAGGCGCTGGTATTGTACTTTCCGTAAATCTGGGCATAACCCGTCAGGCCGCCCCGCACCTTCAGGCGGTAGCAGAATTCCGGAATTTCCTTGGAAATTTCGTCCGCCAGGCACTTGCGTTCCGGCCGGGGGCCGACGATGCTCATGTCCCCCTTCAGAATGTTGATCAGCTGGGGCAGCTCGTCCAGGCGGGCGGCACGGATGACCTTGCCCACCTTCGTGATTCTGGGATCATCCTCCGAGGCCAGCACCGCGCCGGCGTACTTTTCCGCGTCCACGATCATGCTGCGGAACTTAAGAATCTCAAATTCCCGGCCGCCCCGGGTCATCCGCTTCTGCTTATAGAACACCGGGCCACCGTCCTCAATTTTGATGGCCGCCGCGATAACGAGCATGATCGGCGCCGCGGGAATCATGGCAATGCCGCAAAGCACCAGATCCATGGCACGCTTGATAATACGCTGCATGGGCGTCAGGCCGGTGCCTTTGACCATGAGCAGCGGGGTATCGAACAGGGTATTGTTTTTCGCTCCCCGGAGCATGATGTCCGTGAGCTTGGGGGCGACGTAGGTGCGGATGCGGTAGCGGTAGCAGTATTTGAGAATATCGTTGCGGGTCTGGGCGGGGATGTCCGTGAGGATGACCGCGTCATGCTTGCGGGTCTCCTGGCACACCGCCTCCAGCCCCTCGTCAATGCTCATGAGCTTGCTGATATTGTACTTGTCCCGGCGGGAGTCCATCTTGATCTTCAGCCCAATGCCCCGCTTGTTGCCGTATACCAGCAGCATGTCATGGGGTGCGTACAGCTTGTAATACAGCTCGGTGTACACATAGATCAGCACCACCGCCACAACGATCTCCCCCAGCAGCAGAAGCAGCATCGGCCCGCCGCTTCCCATTCCAATGAGCAGCACGCTCACCACACAGCATCCCACCGCCGTGCGCCACACCAGTGGGAGCGCATGCACGAAGCCCGCCAGCGCTCCCCACGCGCGGC
>CAKTKF010000094.1 GCA_934569215.1 uncultured Oscillospiraceae bacterium | reverse complement strand
ACGTCTTGAAGGGGACGGAGAGGTCGTTTGCCTCAAAGGCGTGGAGGGAAATGTTCACCTTGTGAAGCCCGGGGGCGGTCATCAGAATGTCCCGCTTTTCTTCCAGCAGGGTGCCGTTGGTGGTGAGAATGACCTTGAAGCCCGCTTCCCCCGCAAGACAAAGAAATTCCGCAAGATCAGGATGGCACAGCGGCTCGCCCATCAGATGGAAGTAAAGATAGTCCGTCCACGGCCGTAGCTTTGGCAGAAGGGAGGAAAATGCCTCCACCGTCATGAATCGTTTTTCCCGACGGGTGCCTGGGCAGAACGTGCAGTGCAGGTTGCAGACGTTGGAGATTTCCAGATAAATTTTTCTCAGCCGCTTCATTCCGTCACTTCCTTTCTCATAAGCATATCACAAAATCGGTATTATCGCAACACGGCTAATTTTACTTTACCCCCAGATTTCCACCTAATTCGACATGGTCTTCATGGTAAACTGATGGCAAACGCGGCGGAAATGTGCCGTCAGGGGAGGAAATGGGGGATATGAAATTCTCGTTCAAACGGGCGGCGGCCATGCTGGCGGCGCTGGCCGTTGCAACTTCGGGGGCTTTGCTGCTGCGCGCCCGGGCGGCGGAGGACGGCTATGTGCTGCACATTGCCCGGGATGCTTACGTCTGCGCGTCCCCCTTCGTGGCGGACTACACGCTCACCGGGGAGGACGGGCAGACGGTTTTCTCCGGCGAGGATTTTGTGGAGGTCTACCATCTGACCGCCGACGGGGCGGGGGAGCAGGACGTGTCCATCGCTGCCTATTCCGTCGATCCTGACGCGGAAGCACCGGAAAAGACTGGCTACCGGCGGGTGGGCTTGGAGGACAGCGGCTGCTTTTCCGCAGAAACGGCGGGAAAGCTTCGGGCGGTGGTGCAGTGGTCGTATCCACACAAGGACGTGGCCGCCATTCAGGCAGCGGCCAATCCCTGGCTGCAAAGCCACGCACTTCCGGAAATCAGACAGCTGCAAAGCGGCGAGGCCGTGCTGGCGGCGCAGCTTGCCATCTGGGAGCTGACAAACCAGGGGAAGTTTTCCGTCAATAACTACCTTTCCGGCTGGGAGGACATGACCACACCGGGATGGCGGAACTATCTGAAAAGGGTCACGAATGCCGACGTTTCCCGCGAACCGCTGACGGAAGATTCGGCGTCGAATGTCGAGGGGCTGTACCGGTATTTGTGCAGCCTGAAACCGGCGGCGCCGGGGTGCGAAACGGTGTCGGACGCGACGCTTCAAGACCCGGTTTACACGGCGGTTAAGGAGTCGGACGGCACCTATACCGTTACGGTGTGCGTGGACATTCAGACGACGGTGGGGACGCTGGATGCGCTGACCCTCAGAGCCGAATGCAGCGGCCAGGTCAGGAAGCATACAGTGACCGAGGCGGGAAACTGCACGGTCCCCTTTTCCGGCCTTGCGGACAGGCCGGAGGTGATGCTGGAAATCACCGGAACTCAGCACGGCGGCGACGTTTATCTGTTCGAGGGAGAAAATCACAGGCTGTTGGGGTTCGATGACAGCATATTGCCGGTTCACGGTAAGCTGCTGGTGAAGCCGGACTGCATTCTGAATATTCAGGAACGCGAAGAAGGCAGCGGCCTACCGCTTTCCAATATCCGCTTTGACCTGTACCGGGCAGCGACCCGGGAGCAGTTGGAAAGCGGGGCGTTTTCTCTCAACTCGTTATCTGACGAAGCGGCTATGAAGGATTACCGGACGCCCGAAAACCTTGTAACGATCCTGACCACGGACATCCATGGCCTCGCCTCCTACAATTTTACTGCGAACAATCAGCCGGACGGCGTGTATCTGGTCGTCCAACGCACGGAAGGAGAAGCTGCGGAGATTTCCGCGCCCTTCTTTCTGGTGGTTCCTGGGGTCGGCGTTGACGGCGAAAATGCCTACACGCTGAATGTCAAGCCGACCGGCACGGTGGAAACCGCTCCTGGCGCCCAGGTGAATGTGGGGGAAGCCGGCAGTACCAGCGGCAGCTTTGACGCGGGGCAAATACATACCTGGATTCTGCGGGACAGCGTCCCGTCAGGCATCCGGACAGCGCAAAAGTACACCATCACGGGCAGTTTTGACGAGCATCTGGCGCTGGAAGACTCAGCGCCAGCCGTCACCCTGCTGACCAGAGCGGGAACAGAAATTGACCTGACCGAAAGTGACCACTATACCGTTTCCCACAACGACGGAAGCGGGGAACTGTGCGTATCCCTGACCCCCGCAGGTATGGCCTACGCGGCGGCCAATCAAGGGGAAGGGACATGCGCACCGGAAATTCGGGTGCGCGTCCGGGCGGCAATCACGGAAAGCGCTGGGCTTGGCACGTCAATTCCTTGTGTTGCGTCGATCGGTTACCTGAATTCTGCGGGCGTATTCTATGAAGCGCAGTCCGAGTCCGGAGAAGTCTATACAGGCGGGATTCCCCTTTTCGTCTCCGACGAAGCGGGACAGCCCCTCAGCGGCGGGACGTTCCGACTTGCCCGGGCGGGAGAATCTTCTGACGGCGAAAGCGCGGTTTTGAAGGTGAACGGTACTGAGATAAATGTCACATTCGTGAATTTTCTCACGGAAGACGGCAAAAAACCGGTCTCTGAGGTGACGACCGGGGAGGACGGCACGGCGTTCCTTCGGGGTGTGGCATACGGGCGCTATTATCTGGTGCAGACGAAAGCACCGGAGGGCAGGGATAAGCTCGGCCAGCCCGTGGCGGTCACCGTCAGCGCATCCAGCCATTTAACGGCGCAGGACGGCTGGCGGGACGCTCACGGCATGGTCGTTGACAACACGGTGCAGCTCATCAACGGTGAGGAAATCCTCCCAAAAACGGGGGATATAAGCGCTGTGGTGTTCGTCATTGCGGGGAGCATCCTGATCGGGGCGATTTGCGCGCTGATACTGGAAATCCTTTTCCGGGCGGCGAAACGAAGAATCAGACGGTAAATGTACGATCCCCCGGGCAATGCCCGGGGGATCGGCCGTATGTGCAAGTCAAATCAATCTCAGAAAATATTCGTCCGTTCCTTCAAACACACCGGTTCGTTTGAAGCCATGCCGTTCATAAAACCGCGCCGCGCTAACATTATCCTTATGGCAGCCCAGCGCAATGGAACGTCTTCCAAAGTCGCAGTAAATCCGGTCGATGGCTTTTTCCAGAATGATGCCGCCCAGTCCCTTGCCTCGGGAATCTCTGTCGATGACAAATCCCATCAGCCGGTAAAACGGCTCTTTTCCCATCTCCGCCGGGTCGGTATCCCAGGGAATGGCTTCCCCCAAAAGGAGCAGACCAATATACGTCTGGCCGAGTTTCACAAGATAGGTATGCCCCAGACAATTGTGGGCGGCGCCGTAATCGGTGATCTCCATGAGCGTTTCCGCAGTGTCTACCCAGTCTTCCGGAATGTCGTCCCTCTTGATTTTCTGCGCACAGGGAAAATTTCCGTGAGTAAGCTCCTCAAATGTAATGTCCATTCTGCTGGCCTCCGAATCCTACAGCGACAGGCGCAGCGAACCGCTGCGCCTGCTGACCGTTCGAAAATTATTGCTTCTCAAATTCCTGCGCCACGTCCTCCAGCAGTTCCCGGATGCTCAGGTGCTGGGGGCAAATGTCCTCGCACTGGCCGCACTTGAGGCAGTCGGAGGCCTTTGCGCCGCTCTTGGTGTGGACGTCGCGGTAGTAATTGTCGCTGTTCCAGTCGTGGAACTGTTTTTTGGCATTCATGCAGGCGAACAGATCGGGGATGGGGATGCCCTGGGGGCAGACCTCGGTGCAGTAGCGGCAGCCGGTGCAGGGAATCAGACCCTGTCCCCGGAAAATCGCGCAGACCTTGGCAATGGCCAGACGCTCTTCCTCGCTCAGCGGCCGGAAATCCTTCATGAAGCCGCAGTTATCCGCCATCATTTCCGTGCTGCCCATGCCGGACAGAACCATCCGGATGCCGGGGAAGCTGGCGGCGAAGCGAATGGCATAGCTGGCGTTGGAGCCGCCGTGAAGCGCGTCCAGAACCTTCTGGGCATCCTCCGGCAGATTCACCAGAGAACCGCCTTTCACCGGCTCCATGACAATGACGGGCTTGCCGTGCTTGCGGCAGACCTCATAGCACTTCCGGGACTCCACGGAGGGATCCTCGTAATCGACATAGTTGAACTGAATCTGGACGACCTCGATCTGGGGATATTCGGTGAGAATCTGATCCAGAACCTCGGCCTTGTCGTGGAAGGAAATGCCGAAATGGCGGATTTTCCCCTCGTCCCGAAGCGCCATGACCGTTTCGTAGGCGTGAATCTGCTTGTATCGTGCAAACAAGTCCTTATTCTGGGCGTGCATCAGGTAGAAATCGAAATAATCCACGCCGCAGGCTTCCAGCTGCTTCTGGAAGAAGGGACGGATGTCCTCATTTTTCTCGATGTAGTGGCCGGACAGCTTGTTGGTCAGGATGTACGCTTCCCGGGGGTAGCGGGAGGTCAGGCACTTTTTCAGCGCGATCTCGCTCTGGCCGTCGATGTAGCCGTGGGCGGTGTCAAAATAGTTGAAGCCGTTTGCAAGAAACATGTCAACCATTTTGCTGGTTTCCTCAAAGTCCACTTCCTCGCCCTTCATGGGAAGGCGCATACAGCCGAAACCAAAATTTTTCTTCACTTTGTCAAAACAGGATTGCATATTGGGATTCCTCCTTGATTTTCCGGTATTTTCACACACACTGTAAGTATAACATCCGGCAGTAGCAATCGGTCAATTGGCAGTTTCAACAAATATCGCGGCGCGCTTTCTACGCGGCATGGGTGTTCCGGGCAATTTTCCGAATCAGGCTCTCGTGCATAACCGCCATGAGAACCAGAAGCACCAGCAGATACACGGGCAGCAGCGAAACGGAAATGTACTGGGCGAGCAGGCCGAACAGGGGCGGCATCAGGCAGCTGCCCACGTAGGCGCAGGCCATTTGCACACCAATGATGGCCTGAGACTTGTCTGCGCCGAAATGCGCAGGGGTGGAGTGGATGATGCAGGGATAGATCGGTGCGCAGCCCAAGCCAATGATCACAAAGCCGGCCAGAGAAGCGACCGTTCCAAGGGGAAGAAACAGAATGATAACGCCGCACCCAATGAGTCCCGACCCGAGGCGGATCATCTGTGTGTCGTCCAGACACATGGTGATAAAGCCGCTGATCGCCCGCCCGACGGTAATGCCGATAAAGAACATGCTGGCAAAAGCGGCGGCGCTCTCCGGAGAAACGCCCCTGTGGAGCGTCAGATAGCTGCTTGCCCACAGTCCGGCGGTCTGCTCCACGGCGCAGTAGCAGAAGAAGCAGGCCAGAACCTCCTTTACGCCGGGAATTCTCAGAATTTCCTTCAGGGAGAGGGCAGCCGCTTCCGTTTCATTTCCCGATTCGTCCGTGACCTTGGGACGCTGCTTCCAAAGAGGCAGGCTGAAAATCAGCACGGCAGTCAACACCATCTGAATCACGGAGATGGTGCGATAGCCCAAATTCCAGGTTCCGCCGCCGGTCATGACGTAGCCCATGATGTACGGGCCGGAGGCAGCGCCCACGCCCCACATGCAGTGCAGCCAGCTCATGTGCTTGCTCTTGTAGTGCAGCGCCACGTAGTTATTCAGAGAAGCGTC
>CAKTKF010000093.1 GCA_934569215.1 uncultured Oscillospiraceae bacterium | reverse complement strand
TCGTCCAAATCCTCCCGCTTGGCCAGAAGCAGAACCAGCTCCCGGACGGCAATGTTGAATTCGTTGCAGGTGTGCCATTCCAGAGCATTCAGCTGATTGGAATGCCCCCAGCACAGGCCGATCTGCTCGTCCAGACCGCCGCAGTGGATTTCCCGCAGCTTTGCCGCCGCCGGAATTTCGTCCAGCTCCGGGGTGGAAGCGACGTACTTGCTCCCCTCTTCCGGGAACGGGATGATCTCCGCCGCCGCGCAAAACGCAGAAGTGTCCTCCTGAATCACACTGCCATAGCGGCGAAAGGCCGCTTCGTGAATGGAGTGAATGGGAATATGGGGATTTGCCGCCTGTAATTTCTGCAAATTATCCATCGTATACAACTCCCTCGTGGGTTTTCATAAATTCCAGAACTTCCTCGTAGCCGGGGATGCCCTGCTGCGCGCCGAAGCGGGTGCATTTCAGGGCGGAGGTAGCGGAGGCAAAGCGGCAGGCTTCGTACACGTCCATGCCCTTCAGCCGCGCCGCCACAAACGCGCCGTGGAAGGTATCTCCCGCGCCGTTGGAGTCGATCGCCTTCACGGGGAACACGGGATAACGGACTTCCTTGCCGTTTTCCCAGATAAAGCCGCCCTTGCTGCCCTGGGTGATCACCAGGATCTGGGGATGATACCGCTCCTGCAATACCCCGGCGGCCTCCACCGCCGTAGCGCAGCCGGTGACCTTCATGGAAAATTCCTCGCTGGGGATCAGCACATCCACCAGGGGCAAGAGCTGCTCGATGTTCGGATACGCGCCGCCTGCGTCCATGCTGACCGTGACGCCCATTTCATGGGCTTTTTTCGCCGCGAAAATGGCGCAGTCCAGATGGTTGCCGTCCACATGCAGGTACTTTGCCTGCTTCAGAGCCTCCAGGTTCACGTCCTCCGCCGTAGGCGCGGCCGCTTCTCCCCGGTTCCAGACGCAGGTACGGCTGCTGTTGCTGACGTTCAGAAGAACGACGCTGTGGGAGGTCAGGCCGGGATTCACCTTCACGCAGGCGGTGTCCACCCCGTAGCGCTTCATTTCGGTCTTTACGAAGGTGCCGTACATATCATCGCCCACGGTTCCCATATAGGCCGCGGACTCCCCCAACTTGCTGATGGCCACCAGAGCGGTGGCGCAGGGACCGCCGCCCTGGAACTTGGTTTCCAGACCCCGGAGCTTGGTATCCTCCCGGGGAAAGGCGTCCACGGTCATCAGAATATCGAAGAGCGCGGCGCCGATGCCAACTACACTTGCCATTACCGATCCGCTCCCAGAAGTTCGATTTTGCTGACGGCGAAGTCCTTCACCCGGGCAGTGGGACCCTGCATGAACAGGTCCAGCGCCAGAATGGAGGGGTCAACCGCCCGGATGCCGTCCAGCAGCGAGCAGCAGACGTCGGTGCCGAAGTTGATCTTGCGGATACCGGCCTTGACCGCCGCCGCGATCTGATCGTCGGGAACGCCGGAGCCGCCGTGCAGCACCAGATGGGCCTCCTGCCCCTCGTGCAGCTCCTCGATCCGCTTCAGGGCAAGGATGGGAGCCTGCTTGTAGTGGCCGTGGGCGGTACCCACCGCCACAGCCAGGGCGCAGACGCCGGTCTCGTTAACGAACTTTGCGGCATCCTCCACCTTGGTGTAATCCTTGGAAACGCCCTCGGCGGCCTTGCCGACTTCGCCCAGCTCACCCTCGACGCCGATGCCCATTTCCGCGGCCATCTCCACGACGCCTCTGGTGATTGCAATGTTCTCCTCCAGGGGCTTTCTAGAAGCGTCGATCATAACGCCCGTCGCGCCGTAGCGGAACGCCCGCAGAACTTCGGGAACGCCCGCGCCGTGATCCAGATGGAAGGCCACGGGGGTCTTCATGTTGTTCATGGCCTCCCGGATGATGGGGGCGACATACTGGGCGATCTGGGAATCAAACAGGCGGCTGTACATCTGGAAAATCACGGGAGCGCCGGTTTCCTCGGCTGCCTGCATGACGCCCATAACGGTTTCCAGGTTGTACACATTGAACGCGGGGACGGCGAAGCCGTTCTCCTCGCCAATGTCCAGAATCTTCTTCAGATCGTAAATCATAATGCTTCCTCCTGTTATGTAGTAAAATTTCAGTTTTTCCGTTTTTGAAAGATATAAATAGAATTTCTATTACAATCTCAGCATCACTATACCACAGTAGCTATCATTTTGCAAGCTGATACGGGAATAATTGTAACGAAATTTCAGTGTTCATTTTGGATATTATGTCATACAGAAACACCGCCGCTTTTCAGCAGCGGTGTTTTGGATAATTAGTCGAGGCCGTCGAAGGTCAGGCCGGGTACGTACTTGCAGAATTCCCGGATGGAATCCGTCAGGCTGCCCTCGATTTCGGACATATGATGGATGTAAGGGCCTTCGATGAGCTTGCGCTCCACTGCGGGCAGATCCTTGAACTTGCCCCACATGTAGGAGCCGAAGGTATAGGGGCCTTCCGCGCTGTCGCATTCACAGACGGCGATGGAGTAGTTGCCGTGATCCTGATCGATACGCGCCACGGTGAAATGGCCGTCCTCCACCTGCATCCACTGACGCATGTTGACCATCTTCGCGCCGGTACCCTGCTTTTTCAGGGAATAGGCAAAGGGGCCGCAGTGCCACAGTAGCTCCACATTCCGATCGCTGGGGTGACGGGTGGTGAACTCGCCCAGGAAGGGCTTCTTCTGTCCCAGGGTCAGACACTTCAGAACAACTTGGGTCAGCGTCGCGTGCATGTCGCTCTCGCAGCCGATGATATAGCCCATGTCCGCGAGCAAGGGATAGGCCGCGCAGGGCATAGCGCCCACCATCAGCTGCATGGCAGTCCAGCACTCGGCGGAAACGGCGGCCACGTTGTACTCTTCAAAAATTTCCTGGTACAGCAGCACGAAGGCATAGACCTTGTCCAGCACCGGCTCGGACAGGTCGTCGATCTCATACATCTGGCGCAGCTTAGCAACACCTTCAGTCAGCTCTTCCTTGCGGGTCTCCAGGATACGATTGTACTTATCCTGAATCACAGCCAGGTTGACGGGGATAACATGGATGTCGAACTTGTCCATCAGGTCGCTCTCGTTGAAGATCACGGAGCAGAAGGGCTTGGGGCGCATACCCACCTGGGCGACCCGCATACCCTTGAAGTTCTTCACGGCGCAAGCCACGCCCACGAACCGCAGGAAGCCCTCGGTGAAAATCGGGTCTTCAATGCGGCAGTTTTCAATGTAAGTAAAGGGAACGTTCATTCTTTGCAGCTGGCGGCTCATGCCGAACAGGCCGCACTGGGAATCGGTATACCGGGTGCCGTCCGCCTCAAACACGGTGTCCTGGGGTCCCCACAGCAGCACGGGCTTTCCGATGGCCTTGGCCACCGCGCCGGCCACTTCCTCGTTGCCGAAATTGCCGTTGATCAGGAATACCGCATCCACCTTCTCCGCCCGGAAGCGGTCGATAACGGCGTCCACGTCCTTGTCGCTGTAGAGAACATCCACGGCGTTGATTCCCTTCAAATCCACGAAGGAAACGTTCTCGGAAGTGAAATGCTCCTCGATATAGGCTACCGCTGCGGCGCAGCGCTCCTCCGCCTTTTCCCAGTTAAAGATCCCGGGGCGGGGTGTAACGTCTCTGCGAATGGGAACCAGACCGATCTTGACATGATAGTTTAACATGGCGAACCCTCCATAATATACGAAAAAGTTTATTTTTCCACGCCTGTTATTATATTATACTACCAAAGCTTTTTTACACCATTCACCAAACTTACGCTTTTTCCGGAAAGCATCTGATTTGGTATATATGCAGCGCTGTCACCACAACTCGTCCAAGTCGCTCCAGTCGTCCATCTGCTCCAGCTCCCACAGACTGTCCGGCTCGGAGTAGGTGAAGGGGATTTCAATCGTGACCTTCACGCCGCCGGCGGTGCGGTTCCGGAAGGAAATGCTGCTCTTGTCCCCGTAGATCAGCTTCAGGCGCTGGCGGACGTTCGCCATGCCGATGCCAGAGCTGCTGCTTTCCGCAGTCTCGCCCTTCTCCAGCTTTTCCATCTGCTCCTGGGTCAACCCTTTTCCGTTGTCCCGGATGGTAATGAGCAGCTTTCCGTCCTGTGTGTAGGCGTGTACCCGAATCTCAGAGTCCTCCTCCTGAGACCGCAGACCGTATTTCAGGGAATTCTCCACCACCGGCTGTAAAATCATGGTGGGGATCATGGCATTGCGCGCCGTCTCCCGGGCGGAGAAAACGGTTTTCAGATGGTCGCCGTGCATGAACTGATAAATGCGGGTATAGTCCTGCAACCGGTCGAATTCCTGCTGGACTGTAATAAACTGGTCGGTGGTGCTTTGGGTGATGTTGCGGAAATACCGGCTGATCGTCTGAACAATGTCGATCATTTCCGTTTCTCCCTTGATTTTCGCCATGGAGCTGATCACTTCCAGCGCGTTGTAAATAAAGTGGGGTCTGATCTGGGTTTCCAGCGCGCGGTATTTGTATTCCAGAACCTGCAATTCCGCGTTGCTCCGCATCCGCTCCTTTTCCACCAGCTCCGCCATCAGCTCTGAGATTCTCTGGCTCATGTCGTTGAAGGCAAGGGCCAGCTGACTGATATCGTCGGCATCCGTCACCTCAATGCGGGAATCAAAATTGCCGTTGGCAACCTCCTTCATGGATTCCTTGATCTCGCCCAGCTTCTTCAGCACGGATCTTGTCAGGATATACACCAGAGCCATGCCCGCCAGAAGTCCCAGCGCGCCCAGTGCGATGCCGTTCTGCATGATCTGGCGGCAGCCGGTTCGATAAGATTGGGTAGAGCAGATCACAATGACCGACCACTGGCTGCCCGCCACTGACACCGCAAAATACTCGCCGCCCGACCAGTTATTCTTGCTGGAAAGGGTTCCGGCCTGCGCGTCCGCTATCACTTCATCCGTCATTCCCTCCGGCAGCTCCGTGCCGGTATAGGTCAGGAAATCCCCGTTCTTATCCAGAAACAGGAAGCCGGTATTCTCCGAAGCGCTGCTCGCCGCGAAAAATGGCTGGCGAATGTGCAGCACAATAACACCCATATGCCGCAGGGGCTGGGTGTCGTAAACATCCCGCAGCAAATACACATGGCCGCTGTCCATGCGGATCCATTGACAGGAACCCAACGTATTTTCCTGATGTTCTTCCAGAATGGTGCGGCAGTCCGCCTCGATCTGACTGCGCTGCTCAGTGGGCGTATCATTGCGAAAGTCCGTACTGATCAGCTGCCTCTGAGAATTCCGCGCCATGATGTAATCATAGGAGGTCGCGCTGCTGATCATGGTCGCGAGAGTATATTTCTGAACGGCATAGGTCGCGCTGCCGCTCATATTTTTCGGCACCTCACGGGAGATCATGGCGACATAGCAGCTGTTCTCTATATCCTCAAGGGTCTGGGTAAAGTTCAAAATTACCTGTTCTGCCAGATTTTCCATATCCTCCAGGCTTTTTTCTTCCAGAAGCCGGAAGGAGGAATAGCTCTGCCGAATCGTGATCACGCCGATGGTCAGCGACAGCACCAGAAAGAAAATCAGGGTCAGCTTGGCAGAAAAACGCAGATCCTTCCACGCCTGAATCATAACTGTTCTCCGTTCCATTTCTGAAAACGATACTCCGACGGGCTCATATGCTCAATTCGTTTGAACACGTTGTAGAAGCTGAT
>CAKTKF010000092.1 GCA_934569215.1 uncultured Oscillospiraceae bacterium | reverse complement strand
GAATTGCTATCTTTCATTCTCTTTTACATGAGGTTATGCTGTGTATCTGAAATCATTGGAACTGCAAGGCTTTAAGTCCTTCCCGGACAAGACGCTGATCCGGTTCGGCGACGACATTACCGCCATCGTCGGCCCCAACGGCTCCGGAAAATCGAATATTTCCGACGCCATTCTGTGGGTCATGGGCGAACAAAGCTCCAAAACCCTCCGGGGCGCCAAAATGGAGGACGTGATCTTCGGCGGTACCCAGAAGCGCACCGCCGTGGGCTTCGCCGAGGCGACCCTGACGCTGGACAATTCCGACCGGGCGCTGGCCTACGACGCCGACGAGGTGATGGTCACCCGGCGCTACTACCGCTCCGGGGACAGTGAATACTATATCAACAAGCAGTCCGCCCGCCTGCGGGACATCAACGAGATGTTCATGGACACTGGTCTGGGACGGGAGGGCTACAGCAATATCGGCCAGGGCAGAATCGACGAAATTCTGTCTTTGAAAAGCGGCGACCGCCGGGAGATCTTCGAGGAAGCCGCGGGTATCTCCAAATACCGTCACCGCAAGGAGGAGACGGAGCGGAAGCTGGCCGCCACTGAGGACAATCTGCTGCGCATCGGCGACAAGGTCTCCGAGCTGGAATTGCAGCTGGAACCGCTGAAGCAGCAGTCGGAAAAGGCAAAAAAATATCTGGAACTGAAGGACGAATTAAAGGGCGTGGAGGTGGCCGTATGGCTGGACACGCTGGACAGACTTTCCGCCGCTGCCAAGAAGGCGGAGGAGGACTACGCGTCCGCATCCTTCGTTTTGCAGCAGGCCCACGACGATCTGGACGCTCTCTACCGTCAGGCAGACCAGTTGGGAGAAGCCCTGCGCACCCGGGACGGCGAGCTGGAAACCGTTCGCCTGAAAGTGAATATGCTCTCCGCTACCCACCAGCAGCTGGACGGGCAGATGGCCGTGCTTCGGGGCAATGTGGAAAACAACAACGCCAACATTTCCCGGATCGAGGAAGAACTGAAAGGGCAGGAAGACCGCTCCGGCGGCATCGTGTCCCAGATCGACCAGACGAAGGCCAGAATTGAAGAAATCGAAGCGGCACTCACAGAAAAGCGCCGGGAGCTGGAGGAATTGCAGCACAAGCTCACCGCCATGACGGCCAGCGCCCAGGGACTGACCAAACAGTTTTTGGAGCTGCGGGGGAAGGAATCCTCTCTGGCGGCGGACGTCGCGGGGCGTCAGGCCGACGTGCGGGGTCTGGAAGAAAGCATGGCGCAGACCAAGGAGCGGTTGGAGCAGCTGAATGCCGACTTGTCCGCCGGCGCGGCGAGGCAGCAGGAAGCCCAGACCAATCTGGACGGCTGCCGCAAGGAGCTGAAAAAAGCCCAGGAGGAAGTGACCGCCGCCAACAACACCATCGCGGGCTACACCCTCCGGCAAAATACCCGGGTCAAGCGTCGGGATGAATTGCAGGAAAAAATCCGGGACATGACCTCCCGGCGGGATTCCGTGACGGCCAAGGCCAGAGTATTCCGGGCAATGGAGCGGGATTTTGAAAGCTATAACAAGGCCGTCCGCATGGTGATGCAGGAAGCCCAGCGAGGGGCGCTTCGGAATATCCACGGCCCTGTGTCCCGTCTGATCCGCACCGAGGACAGCTACACGGTTGCTATTGAGATCGCCCTGGGCGCGGCCATGCAGCAGATCGTGGTTGGGACGGAGCAGGACGGCAAGGCGGCCATCGGCTACCTGAAACGCACCGGCGGCGGTCGGGCGACCTTCCTGCCCATGTCCAATATTCAGGGCAGGAGCCTACAGGAAAACGGGCTGGAAAATTGCCGTGGGTTCGTTGGCATTGCGTCTGAATTGACTGCGAGCGATGAAAAGTACCGGGGCATTGTGGAAAATCTGCTGGGCAGGACGGTCATTGTGTCCGACATGGACGCGGCCATTGCCATGTCCCAGAAGTATCGGGGGCGGTTCAAGATCGTCACCCTGGACGGTCAGGTCATGAACCCCGGCGGCTCCATGACCGGCGGTTCCGTGAATAAGGAAGCGGGCATTCTGTCCCGTGCCAACGAGCTGGAAAAGCTGACGGCTCAGGAAAAGAAGCTGGAACAGGAGCTTCTGGTTGCTCAGGCGGATATGCAGGAAGCCCAGCGGCAGTGCGACCAGGTGGAATTCCAGATGAAAGCGGCGCAGGATCAGCTTCGCGGCGCGGAGGATCAGGTGCTGCGCCTGCAAGGGCAGGAGAAGCAGTTTGAAATTCTGCTGAACGCCATCGTGGAGGCGGAGACCTCCGCCCAGCGGGAGCGAGATTCTCTGAACGCGCGGGCAACCTCCGACCGGGAGCGTTATGCCGCCCAGCAGGCGAAGATTCAGGTGTACACCCAGCAGCTTGCCGAGACCCGGCAGACCCTGGCGCAGCTGGAAGGCAGCCAGACGGAAGCGGCGGAAGCGAACGCCGCCATCACCGGGCAGATGACGGAGCTGAAAACTGCGGAAGCGGCGCTGGAAGCCGAGCGGGACACGGCGCTGACCCATATTGCGGACTTGCAGAATCTCCGGGCGGCCATGGAGGGCGACCGGGAGAAGAAGGAAGCCCTGGCGGACGCCATCCGGGAGGATATTGTCCGCCTGGAAGGGGAAATTGCTCAGCTGAAAGTCAAGCAGGAGGAAAACGACGCGGAGTCCGACCGGATGAACGCGCTGCTCCGAAAGACCCAGGAAGACCGGGCGGAAGCGGAAGCCACCAAGACCCGCGCCGAGCGGGACGCCCAGGAAAAGAACAAGGACATCCTCAACATGGAGCGCGCCTGCGCCCTGCTGGAGCAGAAAAAGGTCACGTCCTCCATGGAGGAAAAGCAGATCGTGGACAAGCTGTGGGATTCCTACGGCCTGACCCCCGGCACCGCCCCGGAGCATCGGGGTCAGATCGAAAACGTCACCGCCGGAAACCGCCGCGGGGCGGAGCTGAAACGGAAGATTGCCGCTTTGGGTACGCCCAATCTGGGCGCCATCGAGGAATATGCCCGGGTCAACGAGCGCTACACCTATTTGGCTGGCCAGCGGGACGACGTGCTGACCTCCAAGCGGGAGCTGGAAAGCGTCATCCGGGACATCACCAAAGAGATGACCACCATTTTTGTTTCGGAATTCGGGAAAATTGACCACTATTTTGGGCAGACTTTTGAAGAAATGTTCGGCGGCGGCAAGGGACAGCTGATTCTGGAAGACCCGGAAAATCCCCTGACCTGCGGCATTGAGATTCGCGTCCAGCCCCCCGGAAAGCAGGTCAAGACCATTACGCTGCTCTCCGGCGGCGAGAAGGCTTTCGTGGCTACGGCGCTGTACTTCGCCATTTTGAAGGTGCGGCCGACGCCCTTCTGTCTGCTGGACGAGATCGACGCGGCACTGGACGACCGGAACGTGGAGCGGTTTGCAAGCTATCTTCACAATCTGGCGAAGAAGACCCAGTTCATCGTCATCACCCACCGCCGGGGCACCATGGAAGCCTCCGACGTGCTTTATGGCGTGACCATGCAGGAGCAGGGCGTGAGCAAGCTGCTGCGGCTGGATTTGAACCAGATGGAAGAATATTTGGGAATCGTGGAGTAAAGGAGATATTTATGGGCTTTTTTGACAAAATCAAGGCCGGACTGACCAAGACCCGGGAGGCACTCAGCGGCACCCTGGGCAGCGTGTTTTCCGGCTTTTCCGAAATTGACGACGATTTTTACGATGAGCTGGAGGAAAGTCTGATTCTGGCGGATCTGGGCGTAGACACCTCCGTCAAGGCCGTGGAGCGGCTGCGCAAGGCTGTCCGGGAGCAGCACCTGAAAACCACGGAGGAAGCCCGGGAAGCGTTAAAGGAAATTCTCGTGGACATGCTTTCCGTGGGGAACACGGAGCTGAATCTGTCCACCCGTCCCAGCGTGATCCTGGTCATCGGCGTCAACGGCGTGGGCAAGACCACCACCATCGGCAAGATCGCAAAGCAATTGACCGCTCAGGGAAAGAGAGTCATGCTGGTGGCGGGGGATACCTTCCGGGCGGCGGCCGCCGATCAGCTGGAAATCTGGGCGGGCAGAAGCGGCGCGTCCATCGTCCGCCAGCACGAGGGAGCCGACCCGGCCTCCGTGGTCTATGACGGCATCCAGTCCGCCAAGGCCAAGGACGTGGACGTGATTCTCATCGACACCGCCGGACGGCTGCACAACAAGACGAACCTGATGAACGAGCTGAACAAGATCAGCCGCATTGTGGCGCGGGAGCTGCCCGACGCCGCCAAGGAGGTTCTGCTGGTTCTGGACGGCACCACCGGCCAGAACGGCCTGATTCAGGCAAAACAGTTCAAGGAAATTGCGGGGGTCACGGCCATTGCCCTGACCAAGCTGGACGGCACCGCCAAGGGCGGCATTGTCATCGCCGTGGCGGACGCGCTGCAAATCCCCGTGAAGTTTGTGGGCGTGGGCGAGCAGGCGGACGACCTGATGCCCTTCAGCGCAAAGGAATTCGTGGAAGCATTGATCTGAGGAAGTATCATGAAAGTAGTTTTGGCAAGCAAAAACAGACATAAATGGGAAGAAATTCGGAAAATCACCGAGAAATTCGACATGGAGCTGGTGATGGAGTCCGACCTGGGCGTGGACATTGACGTGGAGGAAACGGGGACCACCTTTGAGGAAAATTCCTTTCTGAAAGCCAATGCCGTCATGCAGGCCACCGGGCTTCCGGCGCTGGCGGACGATTCCGGTATTGCCGTGGACGCCCTGAACGGGGAACCCGGCATTTACTCCGCCCGGTACGGCTTCGACGACACCCTGGACGACTGGGGCAGATTGCAGCTGCTGCTGAAAAACACGGAAAATGTTCCCGACGGCCAGCGTCAGGCGCAGTTCGTCTGCGTCATCACCATGGTCACCCCCGAGGGCAAGGTGATTCAGGCTCGGGGCGAGGTGCATGGCGAGCTTCTGCGCGCCCCCGCCGGGACGGGCGGCTTCGGCTATGACCCCATTTTCTACTATCCGCCCTTCGGCAAGACCCTGGCGGAGGTGACGCCGGAGGAAAAGAATCAGGTGTCCCACCGGGCGGTTGCGCTGCGGGCATTTTACGACAAACTCAAGGAGGAAGGCTATGCTGACAAGTAAACAGCGCGCCGAGTTCCGGGCGCAGGCGAACAGCTTGGAAACCACCCTGATGGTGGGCAAGGACGGCGTAACGGAGGCGGTGGTCGCGGAAGCGGACAAGCTGCTCACCGCACGGGAGCTGGTAAAGGGTAAGGTGCTGGAAACCGCCCTGATGAGCGCGCGCGAGGTGTCCGACGCCATCTGCGAGGCCACCGGCGCCGACGGCATTTCCTGCGTCGGCTCCAAGTTCGTCATCTGGCGATTCAGCGAAAAATGTCAGGCCGAGCGCAACCAGTCCGGCCGCGCCAAGCACAAGGAGACCCCTAAGTCCAAGGCTGACCCGGTGGGCAAGGGCGTCCGCGCCCGCCGTCAGGCCGCCCGTCAGGCGCGGGAACAGCGCAACCAGTATTTCCGGGAACAGGCCATCGAAAAGTCCATTGAGCAGAGCCGAGAACGGCAGCAAAGGAAGCAGAAGTAACCCAGACGGTGCCATAGAAAAAGCAAACACGGTATTTCTCATCCGCGTTTTGCGGGATAAACAGGTACAGGAGCGGTGCAAATGGAACGAATCGGCATTTACGGCGGAACCTTCAATC
>CAKTKF010000091.1 GCA_934569215.1 uncultured Oscillospiraceae bacterium | reverse complement strand
AAAAACCCCGTAAGCATTTATTGGGTGGTCGTAAAACAGTGAATGGAGCGTATCGGTACAGATACGCTCCATTTCTCGTGTCAACAGGCTTCCCCTTGGCTCCCCCGCTGGGGGAGCTGTCACCGCAGGTGACTGAGAGGGTATTGCAGCCTAGTTTCCCCTCTCCGTCCTCGCTTCGCTCGTCCACCTCTCCCATAGGGAGAGGCAAGGGGGGCAATCCATTTTTCGCATCTTTTCGCCGCTTTTTGGGCAAATGAAACAAAGATACCGGAAGAAAACGTGATTTCTTCTGCCTTGTAAAGTTTTGCACGTTGTGCTATCATAAGCCCAGAGAACAATGGCGTTCCCCCACGGGGCATTTTTGCCCTGTGCGCGGAAACGCCATTTATTTTTTTGTAGCCTGAAGGAGAAAAAACCATGGAAAATTTCACCGAACGCACAGCTCCGGCCGGGTTGTACGATTCCCGGTTTGAACACGACAACTGCGGCATCGGCGCAGTGGTGGATATCAAGGGACGCAAGAGCCACCGGACGCTGGACGACGCGCTGCAAATCGTGGAGCATCTGGAACACCGGGCAGGCAAGGACGCCGAAGGAAAAACCGGCGACGGCGTGGGCATCCTGTTGCAGGTCAGCCACAAATTCTTTGCAAAGGCCGCCGCGGCCGCAGGTATCACCCTGGGCGCGGAACGGGAATACGGCGTGGGCATGTTCTTCTTCCCCCAGGAGGAATTGCAGCGCAATCAGGCGAAGAAGCTGTTTGAGATCATCTGCAAGAAGGAGGGGCTGCCCTTCCTGGGCTGGCGGCAGGTGCCGGTATGCCCCGAGTATCTGGGGCAGAAGGCGCGGGACTGCATGCCCAGCATCTGGCAGGCCTTTGTAGGAAAGCCGCCGAGAATCGAAGCCGGGATTGCCTTTGACCGGCGGCTGTATGTGGTGCGCCGGGTGTTCGAGCAATCCAGTCAGGAGACCTACGTGTGCAGCCTGTCCAGCCGTACCATCGTGTACAAGGGCATGTTTCTGGTCAAGGAGCTGCGGCAGTTCTACCCGGATTTACAGGACGAGGACTATGAGACCGCCATCGGCATGGTGCACAGCCGTTTCTCCACCAACACCTCCCCCAGTTGGAACCGGGCGCACCCCAACCGGTTCATTCTCCACAACGGTGAGATCAACACCATCCGGGGGAACGTGGACACCATGCTCGCCCGGGAGGAGACCATTGCCAGCCGCTTTCTGAAGGACGACATGACCAAGGTGCTGCCCATTGTCAACCAGGGCGGTTCCGACTCCGCCATGCTGGACAACACCCTGGAATTCATGGTCATGAACGGCATGGATCTGCCCCTGGCGGTGATGGTCACCATCCCGGAACCGTGGAGCAACAACCGGAACATGGATCAAAAGAAGAAGGACTTTTACCAGTATTATGCTACCATGCTGGAGCCCTGGGACGGCCCTGCGTCCATTCTGTTCAGCGACGGCGACGTGATGGGTGCTGTCCTTGACCGGAACGGTCTGCGCCCCAGCCGCTATTACATCACCGACGACGGACGTCTCATCCTTTCCAGTGAAGTGGGCGTACTGGACATCCCGCAGGAACATGTTATCCGAAAAGACCGCCTGCGTCCCGGCAAGATGCTGCTGGTGGACACGGTGAAGGGCGAGCTGGTGGACGATGAGCACCTGAAAGCGGAGTACGCCAGCCGCCAGCCCTACGGCGAATGGCTGGATCGGAATCTGGTCAACCTCGCCGATCTGACGGTTCCCAACCGGAAAATCCCCTCCTATACGAGAGAAGAAATGGTACGGCTTCAGAAGGCCTTCGGCTACCGCTACGAGGATTTGAAGACCATCATGCTCCCCATGGCGAAAAACGGCGCGGAACCCTCCGGCGCAATGGGCAGCGACACCCCGCTGGCCGTCCTCAGCCACACCCGCCCGCCGCTGTTCGAGTATTTCAAGCAGATGTTCGCCCAGGTCACGAATCCCCCCATCGACGCGCTGCGGGAGAAGATCGTCACCTCCACCACCGTATACGTGGGTGCTCAGGGCAATCTGCTGGAGGAGGACGCGGAAAACTGTAAGGTCCTGAAAATCAACAACCCCATCCTCACGGAGACGGACTTGCTGAAAATCAAGACCATGGACGTCCCCGGCTTCAAGGTGGAGACGGTGTCCATCTGCTACTATAAAAACACCCCCCTGGAAAAGGCCATCGACCGGCTGTTCGTGGACGTTGACCGGGCGTACCGGGACGGCACGAACATCCTGATTCTGTCTGACCGGGATATTGACGAGTATCACGTTGCCATTCCCAGCCTGCTGGCCGTCAGTGCAGTGTCCAAATATCTGGTTCGCACCCGGAAGCGTACCGCTATGGCATTGATTCTGGAAAGCGGCGAACCCCGGCTCGTTCATGATTTTGCTACACTTCTCGGCTTCGGCGCCTGCGCCATCAATCCGTATCTTGCCCAGGAGAGCATCGGCAGCCTGATCAGCGACGGGCTGCTGGAAAAGGATTTCTATGCCGCCGTCAACGATTACAACAAGGCGGTGCTGGCGGGTATCGTGAAGATCGCCTCCAAGATGGGCATTTCCACCATCCAGTCCTATCAGGGCAGCCAGATTTTCGAGGCGGTGGGCATCAGCAAAGAGGTCATTGACAAATACTTCACCAACACCGTCAGCCGGGTGGGCGGCATTACCATCGACGATATCCAGAAGGACATGGAAGACCGTCACCAGCAGGCGTTCGACCCGCTGGGGCTGGACATTTACATGGATTTGCCCAGCGTGGGTGCCCACAAATTCCGCAGCGGGAGCGCGGCGGAGCAGCACCTGTACAATCCCCAGACCATCCATCTGTTACAGCAGGCGGTGTGGACGGGGGACTACGGCAAGTTCAAGCAGTACACCGCCGCCGCAGCCAACGGGGGCGGCGACGATATGCACCTGCGGAGCCTGCTGGAATTTAACTACCCCGAAACCGGCGTCCCCATTGAGGAAGTGGAAGGGGTAGACGCCATCGTCAAGCGCTTCAAGACCGCCGCCATGAGCTACGGCGCGCTGTCCAAGGAAGCCCATGAATGCCTTGCCATCGCCATGAACCGTCTGGGCGGCAAGTCCAACACCGGCGAGGGCGGCGAGGACGAGGAACGCTACGGCACAGAGCGGAATTCCGCCATCAAGCAGGTCGCCTCCGCCCGGTTCGGCGTTACCAGCAAATACCTGGTTTCCGCCAAGGAAATTCAGATCAAAATGGCGCAGGGCGCAAAGCCCGGCGAGGGCGGCCAGCTTCCCGGCGGCAAGGTGTACCCCTGGGTGGCAAAGTGCCGTCACTCCACCACGGGCGTGGGGCTGATTTCCCCGCCGCCCCATCACGATATCTATTCCATTGAAGATCTGGCGCAGCTGATCTACGACCTGAAATGCGCCAACCGGAATGCCGCCATCAACGTCAAGCTGGTGAGCGAAGCGGGTGTCGGCACCATTGCCGCCGGCGTGGCCAAGGCCGGTGCGGAGGTCATCCTGATCTCCGGCTTTGACGGCGGCACAGGTGCGGCGTCCATCAATTCCTCCATCCACAACGCCGGGCTTCCCTGGGAGCTGGGCATCGCGGAGGCGCACCAGTGCCTCATCATGAACGGTCTGCGTTCCCGCGTGCGCATTGAGTCCGACAGTAAGCTCATGAGCGGCCGGGACGTGGCCATCGCCGCCATGCTGGGCGCGGAGGAATTCGGCTTCGGCACCGGCCCGCTGGTGGCCATGGGCTGCGTGATGATGCGGGTGTGCAATCTGGACACCTGCCCCATGGGCATCTGCACCCAGAATCCCGAGCTGAGAAAGAAGTTCATAGGCAAGCCCGAGTACGTGATGAACTTCATGAAGTTCATGGCCCAGGAGCTGCGGGAATACATGGCGAAGCTGGGCGTGCGCACGGTAGACGAGCTGGTAGGCCGCACGGACTTGCTGAAGGTGCGTCCCGCCCCCACCGGTTCCCGCGCCAGCGAAATGGATTTGTCGGGATTGCTGCAAAACCCGCTGGTGGAGAACACCAATGTCCACTTTGACCCCAAGGCGGTGTACGACTTCAAGCTGGAACAGACTCCCGACATGAAGGTGCTGATGAAGAAGTTCAAAAAGAGCTTCGATATGGCCGAGCCTAAACCCACGACCGTTCAGATGGAGGTGGGCAACACCGACCGCACCTTCGGCAGCATTTTCGGCAGCGAGATCACGGCGAAATTCGGCAACACCCTTCCGGACGACACCTTCCGCGTGGTCTGCACCGGCTACGGCGGCCAGAGCTTCGGCGCGTTCATCCCCAAGGGGCTGACGCTGGAACTGATCGGCGACAGCAACGACTATCTGGGCAAGGGACTTTCCGGCGGCAAAATCATCGTTTATCCGCCGAAGAACGTGACCTATGACCGCAGTGAAAATATCCTGATCGGCAACGTGGCCTTCTACGGCGCCACCGGCGGCAAGGCGTTCATCAACGGCGTGGCCGGGGAGCGGTTCTGCGTCCGCAATTCCGGTGCCGTCGCCGTGGTGGAGGGTGTGGGTGACCACGGCTGCGAGTACATGACCGGCGGCACGGTGGTGGTGCTGGGCAAGACCGGCAAGAACTTCGCCGCAGGCATGAGCGGCGGCATCGCCTACGTGCTGGACGAGGATTGGGATTTTTACCAGCGGGTGAACAAGGATATGGTCACGCTGGAAAGCGTGGAGCATAAGTACGATGTGTCCCTGCTGAAAGACCTGATCCGGGAGCATGTGGAGGCCACCGGCTCCCCCAGGGGCAAGGAAATTCTGGAAAACTTCGGCGAATATCTGCCAAAGTTCAAGAAGGTTCTGCCCCACGACTATGATAAGATGCTCCGCCTGATCGCCCAGATGGAGGAAAAGGGCGAGGACAGCGAGCAGGCGCAGATCGAGGCGTTTTACGCCATGAAAAACGGTAAATAAGGAGGCGGGAATATGGGAAAACCCACCGGATTTATGGAGATCGACCGGCAGACCAGCCGGGAGATCGCTCCTGAGGAACGTATCAAAAACTTCAACGAATTTCATATTCCGCTGCACTGCGACGAACAGCAGGCGCAGGGCGCACGGTGCATGGACTGCGGCGTGCCCTTCTGCCAGAGCGGCATGATGATCGGCGGCATGGCAAGCGGCTGCCCCCTGAATAACCTCATCCCCGAATGGAACGATCTGGTATATCAGGGGCGGTGGGACTTGGCGGCGAAGCGGCTCATTGCCACAAACCGCTACCCGGAGTTCACCAGCCGGGTCTGCCCGGCGCTGTGCGAGGCCGCCTGCACCTGCGGCATGGCTACGGGGTCTCCCGTGGCGGTGAAGGAAAACGAGCGGGCGATCGTGGAGTACGGCTACGAAAGCGGCGCGATCCACGCCGTCCCGCCACCGGCGCGCACCGGAAAGCGGGTGGCGGTGGTCGGCACCGGTCCCTCCGGGCTGTCCGTCGCCGATCTTCTGAACAAGCGCGGCCACAAGGTGACCATGTACGAGCGCGCCGACCGGGTGGGCGGCCTGCTGATGTACGGCATCCCCAACATGAAGCTGGAAAAGTGGGTCATCGACCGCCGGGTGAAGATTCTGGAAGAAGAGGGCATCGAGTTCGTCACCAACGCCGACGTAGGGCGGGACGTCTCCGCCGAGGAGCTGAAAGAGAATTATGACGCGGTGGTTCTGTGCTGCGGCGCGAAAAAGCCCCGGGATATCGGCGTACCCGGACGGGACGCCGAGGGAATCTACTTTGCCGT
>CAKTKF010000090.1 GCA_934569215.1 uncultured Oscillospiraceae bacterium | reverse complement strand
ACCGGAACTTCTGGTCGAAGGAGATTGGCGCGACACTGGAGGAAATGGACGCCGTCATCGAAGCGCCGGGAAAGCGCTCCTACACTGCGTTCCAGCTGATGTGCGCGGAGCAGGGAAGTCTTGCGGAGTGCATGATGGCGATGTTCCCCTGCAACATTCTCTACCGCTTTTTCGGCGAGGATCTGCTGCCAAAGTGTACGCTTCCCGAGGACAACAAATTTTATAAGTGGATCGCGTTCTACGTGGGCGACGAATACGTTGCCAAAACGGAGAACGAGATCCGCATGGTGAACAAGCTCTGCGCCAACAAAACGCCCCGGGAGCAGGCGCGGCTTCTGGAAATTTTTGCGACGAGCTGCAATTACGAGATTTTGCAGTGGCAGGATATGTACCACAACATGACGACCTGGCCGCTGGATTCCATTTTCCCCCGAAAATTTACCACGATGGAGGACTGAACATGGACAGGAAAAAACTGATCATTGACACGGACTGCGGCTCGGATGACGCAGTTGCCATCGCAATGGCCTTGAATGACCCCAGGTACGAGGTCATTATGTGTACGACCGTGGCCGGAAATGTAAGCTGCAAGCAAGCGGCTATCAACACCCTGACCACCATAGAACATGCCGATACCTACGAGCCGCCGGTGTACATGGGCGCGGTGGATATGCTTTTCCGGGACATGCAGTATGCCGCGGAGACCCACGGCGAGGACGGCCTGGGGGACATCGGTCTGGTTCCCCACCGGCTGAAAATCGGCGAGGGCAACGGCGTGTTCCGGATGATGGAAGCGCTGAAAGCAAGCAAGCCCGGGGAAATTGATATCATCGCCCTGGGACCCCTGACCAACCTTGCCCTGGCCATCCGCCTGGATAAGGAAGCCGTCAAGAAGGCCGGACGGATCGTGTGCATGGGAAGCGCGGGTCTCGGTGTCGGCAACGCGACGCCCCTGGCGGAGTTCAACATCTGGCAGGACGCGGAAGCGGCAAAGATCGTCGTGGACGCGGGAATTGAGCAACTGGTTCTGGTGGGCTGGGACGCCTGCCTGGGCGATGCCATGCTGATTCCCTCGGAGATCGACGAAATCCAGAAGAGCGGCCCTCTGGGCAAGTTCGCCATCGACTGCAACCGTCAGCTGATGGTACTCAACACCGAGCGCTTCGGCGACAGTTATCTGGCCATGGCCGATCCCTCGGCCATGGCGGCGGCGCTGTATCCCGATTGCATCGAAACCTGCGATAAGTATTTCTGCGAGGTGGACATTTCCAACGGTCCCGGCTACGGAAACGTGATCGTCGATCGGTGCAACGTGACCGGCAAGGAGCCGAATGTCTACATTTGCAGCAAGCTGTACGCCAACAAGTTCAAGCATTACATGTACAAGACCCTGCGGGTCTGCTGATGAGGTGAATCTTATGGGAGAACTGAAAGTTAAGTTTTTGATGGGGCCTGCGGACTGCAACGATGCCAACGTTCCGAACTACGGCGCGGAATTCTTAAGCAATCTGGGCAAGGCGCTGGGGGAGAAGGTCGTGTGCGCGGAGATGGACGAAGTCAAGGCGCAGCCATTGCCTGTGTACTTCATTGCGTCCGGCGGCGCGGAGCCGGGCTTTGCGGCGTCTTATCAGCAGACGCACGAGCCTTACATTCTGCTGACCACACCCGCCTATAACTCTCTTGCGGCGGCCATGGAGATTATGGGCTTCTTACAGGAAAAGGGCCTGAAGGGCGAAATCCTCCACGGAACCCCCGAGGCAATTGCCAGACGCTTGAACGTCCTGAAGCGGGTGGCGGAAGCGAGAGAAAAGCTGTCTCACATGAAGCTCGGCTGCTTCGGCGAACCCGGCGGCCTGATTGCCAGCGACGTGGATTTTGACAAGCTGAAAGCCCTCAGCGGCATGGAATGCAGAATGTTTGACCTGGAAGAGGTCGTCGAGGAATTCCACAAGGGCGGCTACCCGGAAAACGCCTACACCCAGGAGCTGAAAACCAAGGGCTTTGATCTGCAGGAAGTGGAAAAGGCGCTCCAGGTATACGGCGCGATGAAGCGTCTGATCGCCAAGTATGACCTGACCGGCGTGACCGTCAAGTGCTTTGATCTGCTGGGACGCATCCACACCACCGGCTGTCTGGCGCTGGCGCTGCTCAACGCGGAAGGAATTCCGGCGGCCTGTGAGGGCGACCAGAAGAGTCTGGTCAGTATGGCCGTGCTGGAAGCTTTGACCGGCCAGTCCGGCTTCATGGCCAATCCCAGCTGTATGGATCCGGAAAAGAGCGAGATCATTTTCGCCCACTGCACGTTGCCCATGAACATGCCGGACAGCTACCACCTGGTGACCCACTTCGAGTCTGGGACCGGCGTGGCGATCTCCGGTGATCTGGCGGTGCAGCCCATGACGATTTTCAAGTGCGACGACAGCATGGAGCGCTACTATGCGGGCAGAGCGGAGCTTCTGGAAACCATGCACCGCCCGGATCTGTGCCGGACGCAGATGCGCTTAAAGCTTCAGGACGGCACGGGTTATTTCTCCGGCCACCCCATCAGCAACCACCACATGATCATCAAGGGCGACTGGAAGAAAGTCATTGACGAGTTTTTCAGGGGCTGATCAAAAACAGGCGGAGGATTCCATTCTGGAATCCTCCGTTTCGGCCTGTCCGCACGAATTTTGTGTGTCAGATTTGGTCATTCTACGAATAGACAGAATACATTTCATCGGCTATAATGTAGGCAGACTTTTGAAAAACTGCGTGAACATAAGAGAAGCCGCACGGCAGCGGCGTATTTTCCGGGAGGTAATGTTGAATGAAAATCGGATTTATCGGTCTTGGGATCATGGGCAAGCCCATGGTCAGAAATCTGCTGAAAGCGGGTCATGAGGTCTGGGTAAATAACCGCAGCAAAGCGCCCATGGAGGAGCTGGCGAAGGACGGCGCTCAAGCCGTTTCCCGTCAGGAGCTGGCGGAGAACAGCGAGATCATCATCACCATGTTGCCCAACGGCCCCCAGGTCAAGGAGGTTATGCTGGGCGACATGGTCAACTACATGCATGCCGGTCAGATTTTTATCGATTGCAGCTCCATCAGCCCTGTAGTCTCCAAGGAAATTGCCGCGGTTCTGGCGGAGAAAGGCATCGAAATGCTGGATGCTCCCGTTTCCGGCGGCGAACCCAAGGCCGTTGACGGCACGCTGAGCTTTATGGTCGGCGGCAAGCAGGCGGTTTTCGATATCTGCAAGGATGTTCTTGCCGCGATGGGTGCTTCCGTGACCCTTTGCGGGGACGTGGGCGCGGGCAACACCACGAAGCTTGCCAACCAGATCATCGTCGCCTGCAACATCCAGGCGGTGGCCGAGGCGTTCACCCTGGCGCAGAAGGCCGGGGTTGACCCCGAGGTGGTGTACCGCGCCATCCGCGGCGGTCTCGCCGGTTCCACCGTTATGGACGCCAAGGGACCTATGATGATTGCGGGCAACGACAAGCCCGGCTTCAAGGTTGACCTGCATATCAAGGATCTGAACAACGCCCTGGACTGCGCCCACGCCGTGGGTGCGCCCGTCCCCATGACCGCGTCCGTTCAGGAAATCCTGCAATGGCTGCACAACAATGACTGCGGCGGCAACGACCACAGCGCCATTGCCAAATATTACGAGCGCCTGACCGGTATCAAAATCGGGCGCTGAGCCGAGGACGGGTAAAACAGGCATAGCAATCCGGAAAAATCAAAAGGTCTGCTGCAAATTTCTGCGGCAGACCTTTTCCTGTGGCCGAAAAACGCTGGAGCGGCTATTGACAGCAGCAGTTTTTAGGAGTATAATGCACAATATACATCATGCGATATGTATCTAAAGAGAAAGGACGCGGGCTATGGCACCGAAGAACAAATTTACGAGGGAAGAAATGGTGGAAGCGGCGCTACGGGTCGTGCGGGCGAAGGGGATCGACGGCCTGACCGCGAAGACTCTGGCGGACGAGCTAGGCACCTCCACCCAGCCGGTTTTTACCGCCTTCGGTTCCATGGACGCGGTCAAGCGGGATGTCTATGCCGCCGCTGTGCGGGTGTATGACGGCTACGCCAATGCGGGATTGAAGGAAAAAATCCCGTTTTTCGGCGTCGGAATGCAGTATATCCGGTTTGCCCGGGAGGAACCGGAGCTTTACCGGCTGCTGTTTTTGACACGGACGCAGGAATACAGCGCCATGAAATCCATGGAGCATTTGCAGGAGCATGTCCGCCCGACGCTGGTGAATATTTACCATATCACCGCAGAGGAAGCCGACGTGTATTTCCGGGATTTGTGGTTCGTGGTACACAGCCTGTCCACTCTGATCGTGACCGGCGACTGCCCCTATTCCGACCGGGAGATCGGGCAGATCCTGACGGGCGTCAGCGTCAGCATTTGCAAATCCATCAAGGAAATTCCCGGCTTTGCGGCGGGCAGCTTTGACCGGGATGGGATTTTCCGTACACTTATCAGCGAGTGAGCAGAGGTGATGAAGGTGCCAGAAACAGCAAATACAAAAACGGACTGGCTCTGCTGCCCCAAATGCGGCGGCAAGACGCGAACGCAGATACGGCCGCACACAGTGCTTGAGGATTTCCCGCTGTTCTGCCCGAAATGCAAGTACACCTGTGTGATCCGTTTTCACAACGGGATACTGGAAGAAACCAATATGCCAGACGCTTAGACGCGGTGCGATTCGGGAAACTGACTTGCACTGCGTTTTAACTTGATTGGGAGGAAATGACATGGAGAAAATGATCGCCTGCTGCGGGCTGGACTGCGAAAAATGCGACGCCAGAATCGCAACGGTTACAAACGACGAGGCCCTGCGGGAGAAAACCGCCGCGCTGTGGTCGAAGCTCAACGGCGTGACCATCACGCCGGAAATGATGCACTGCACCGGCTGCCGTGTGGAGGGCGCAAAAACGCCGTTCTGCGACAGCCTTTGCCCCATCCACAACTGCGTCCGGGGAAAAGGGCTGGAAACCTGTGCCGACTGCGACCAGATGGACGATTGCCAAACGCTGTGGCGCATCACCGCGAACAATCCGAATGCTCTGGGGAATTTGAAACAGCTTTGCCGGACAGAAGAAACGGATGGCGTGATATTGCTGGGAATTCTGTAAAAAAGGAAATGGATTTTATGAAGAATATCGTAATTTACGTCCACGGAAAGGGCGGCTCTGCGGCGGAAGCCGGGGATTACAGCAAGCTGTTTCCGGACAGTGAAGTGACCGGCTTTGATTACCATGCGCAGACCCCGTGGGAGGCCAGAGAGGAATTTCCGGCATTTTTCGCCCAGCAGAGAAAGCGCTGCGATCATCTGACGCTGGTGGCAAACAGCATCGGCGCGTTTTTCTCCCTGTCCTCGCTGGATGAAACGCTGGTTGACAGTGCCTATTTGATTTCCCCCGTGGTGGACATGGAGAAATTGATTGGCAACATGATGACGTGGGCGAATGTGACCGAGCAGGAGCTTGCGGAAAAGCGGGAGATCCCCACGGATTTCGGGGAGACGCTGTCGTGGAAGTATCTATGTTACGTGCGGGAACACCCGATTTCGTGGCGTGTTCCCACCCGCATCCTGTACGGGGAGTATGACAATTTGACCTCACCGGAAACCGTCTCGGCCTTTGCCGCAAGAACCGGCGCGTCATTGACCGTCATGCCTGACGGCGAGCATTGGTTCCACACGGACGAACAAATGCGGTTTCTGGACGAATGGATCACGGAATCACGCGGGGAAGGCAAATAAAAAGTGGGAATTCTCGGCAAACGCTGAGAATTCCCATTTTTGGCAGGGGCACTAGGAC
>CAKTKF010000089.1 GCA_934569215.1 uncultured Oscillospiraceae bacterium | reverse complement strand
GCATAGGGGCGCGATTGAACTGCCCCCTTGTCTCTTTCTGGGAGAGGCGGTTGAGCGAAACGAAGACGGGGAGGGAAAACAGGGAAAAAGCCCTCTCAGTCACCTTCGGTGACAACTCTCCCAAAGGGAGAGCCAAGGGGTTGCACCCCGCTTCATTTTTCTCCGCTCTCCGGGAGGGTTCCCGCTTCCTTGAGCCTGTCCAGCGCCGTCCGGTAGCCGCCGCCGTAGAGCAGGCACCGGTTGACCCGGCTGATGGTGGCCGAGCTGGCGCCGGTGGATTCCGAGACCTCAATATAGTTTTCGCCCCCGTCCAGCAGGCAGGCGACCCGGAACCGCTGGGACATGGCCTGCAATTCCTTGATGGTGGCCACGTCCTCAAAAAACAGGCGGCAGTCCTCCACCGTCCGCAGAGACAGGATGGCCTCGAAAAACAGATCTTCACCGGGATGTCGAATGATGTCCATGGCACGGATTCCTTTCGTTTTGGATGCCTTTTCTATACTTTACCACTTTAACCTGCTAAATACAAGACCCTTTTGGATTTTTTTGCAGGAAAACCGGGGATGGATATGTCGCTTTTTGTGCGTTCCTCTGAAAAAGACAAATGTCCCTGCATGAGATACTTTTTTCCGCGCAAAATGCTTGACTTGCGCCGCCTGGGGTGCTAGAATTGGAAAAATAAAAATCTCCGAGAGGTGTTTACAATGGAAAGAAAAAATATTGACTGGGGCAACCTGGGATTTGGCTACGTCCAGACCGACATGCGCTACGTCTCCAACTTCCGGAACGGCCAGTGGGACGACGGCTGCCTGACCGATCAGGCCACCATCACCATGAGCGAGTGCGCCTGCGTTCTGCAATACGCCCAGACCTGCTTTGAGGGACTGAAGGCCTATACCACCGAGGACGGCCGCATTGTCTGCTTCCGCCCCGATCTGAACGCCCAACGGATGGCCAATTCCTGCCGCCGCCTGAAAATGCCCGTGTTTCCCGAGGAGCGGTTCGTCCAGGCCGTGGTGGAGACCGTCCGCGCCAACTCCCAGTGGGTGCCGCCCTACGGCTCCGGCGCGACGCTGTACGTGCGCCCGTTTATGTTTGGCAGCGATGCCATCATCGGCGTCAAGCCCGCAACGGAGTATCAGTTCCGGGTATTCGTCACCCCCGTCGGCCCCTATTTCAAGGGTGGCATTAAGCCACTGAAGCTGCGTATCTCCGACCTCGACCGGGCAGCACCCAAGGGTACCGGCGACGTCAAGGCGGGCTTAAACTACGCCATGAGCCTTTACAACATCGTGGACGCCCATGACAAGGGCTTTGACGAGAATGTCTACGTGGACTCCGCCACCCGCACCCATATCGAGGAAACCGGCGGCGCCAACGTGATTTTCGTCACCAAGGACGGCAAGCTGGTCACCCCCAAGTCCGACACCATTCTCCCCTCCATCACCCGGCGCAGCCTGCTGCAGGTGGCGAAGGACTATCTCGGCATGGAGGTGGAGGAGCGCCCCGTGGAGTTGGCGGAGATCGGCGAATTTGCCGAGTGCGGCCTGTGCGGCACCGCGGCGGTCATCTCTCCCGTGGGAACCATCGTGGATCACGGCAAGGAAATTCACTACGTGGGCATGGGTCCCACCATCCAGAAGCTGTACGACACCCTCACCGGCATCCAGATGGGTCGCCTGGAAGCGCCCAAGGGCTGGATTCAGACAATCGAATAAAATTTTCAAGCAGCGGCGGCCGTCAGGCCGCCGCTGTTAGGTTGCGCACAAATGCAGATTTTCTTCTGGCGTTATTTTGCTGTTTTACCAAAAGTGTCTGGTGGACGAAGACTTTTGTTTTTCGGGGCTTGACACCCGGCGCAGAAGGTGCTATAATCCTGACAACATACATCGAACGCAATGATGAGGAAAAAGCAGCCCGATTCCCGCGTACAGAGAGCCGCCGGTTGGTGTGAGGCGGATGCAGGGGCGGCTGTATACTGGCCTCTGAGCGGCCGTTCCCAAAGCTTCGGCGAGTAGGACGGACGGAGCCCGACCGATACAGCGGGAGACGGTTGTTGGACCGTTGTCGAGTGGCCGCTTTGGCGGCAAAAAGAGTGGTACCGCAAGGTTTTGCATGCAAAGCCCTGTCTCTTTGTTACAAAGAGACAGGGCTTTTTGTAGTTTTATCTTTGAAAGGACTAGAAATGATGGATACCTCCAAATACGCGATCGGCTATTACCCCGCCCCCGGCGACCATTACAAATGGGTGCACAAAGACCATATCGAAAAAGCCCCCCGGTGGTGCAGCGTTGACCTGCGGGACGGCAACCAGAGCCTGGTGATCCCCATGAGCCTGGAAGAAAAGCTGGAATTTTACCATTTGCTGCTGCGTCTGGGCTTTAAGGAGATTGAGGTGGGCTTCCCCGCCGCCTCCGAGACGGAGTACGAGTTCCTGCGTACCCTGATCGAGAACAACATGATCCCGAAAGACGTCTCGGTGCAGGTGCTGACCCAGTGCCGGGAGCATATCATCCGCAAGACCTTTGAAGCCTGCAAGGGCGCGCCCAGCGCCATCATCCATTTTTACAATTCCGTGAGTGTCGCCCAGCGGGAGCAGGTGTTCCGCAAGAGCAAGGAAGAGATCAAGCAGATCGCCGTGGAAGGCGCGAAGCTGGTGAAAAAGCTGGCGTCGGAATACGAGGGCAATTTCCGCTTTGAGTATTCCCCGGAGAGCTTCACCGGCACCGAGCCGGAATACGCGCTGGAGGTGTGCAACGCCGTTCTGGACGTGCTGGAGCCCAGCGAAAGCAACAACGTCATCATCAACCTGCCGGTGACCGTGGAAATGAGTATGCCCCATGTGTATGCCAGCCAGGTGGAATACATGAGCGAAAACCTCAAATACCGGGAGCATGTGACCGTGTCCCTGCACCCCCACAACGACCGGGGAACCGGCGTGGCGGATACGGAGCTGGCGCTGCTGGCCGGAGCGGACAGGGTAGAGGGGACGCTCTTCGGAAACGGTGAGCGCACCGGCAATGTGGACATCATCACTCTGGCCATGAACATGTACGCCCACGGCGTCGACCCGAAGCTGGACTTCTCCGACATGCCGTCCATCTGCAAGACCTACGAGCAGTGTACCCGGATGCATGTCTACGAGCGGACGCCCTATGCGGGTGCTCTAGTGTTTGCCGCTTTCTCCGGCTCCCATCAGGACGCCATCGCCAAGGGCATGACCTGGCGGAAGGAGAAAAATCTGCACCGCTGGACGGTGCCGTACCTGCCGGTCGACCCCCAGGACATCAGCCGCACCTACGACGCCGACGTCATCCGGGTCAATTCCCAGAGCGGCAAGGGCGGCATCGGCTATCTGCTGGAGCAGAATTACGGCTACATCCTGCCGCCGAAGATGCGTGAACACTTAAGCTACCAGTGCAAGAGCGTCTCCGACCACGACCATCGGGAGCTGAAAAGCGAGGACGTGCTGGCGATCTTCATGGACTGCTACCTGAACGTGAACCATCCCCTGTCGATTTCTCACATGTCCTTTGCGCAGAAGGACGGCGGCGTGGACGCGGAGGTCACCTTCCTCCGCCACGGACGGAAAACCACCCTCCACGCCGGCGGAAACGGTTCTCTGGACGCGGTGAGCAACGCCTTGAAGCAATATACCGGCAAGGATTACACCCTGAAGGTCTACACCGAACACAGCGTGCAGGAGCGCAATTCCGGCTCCACCGCCGCGGCCTACATTGGCCTGGAGGACGCCGCCGGGAATATGAGCTGGGGCGCCGGAACGGACACCGACATCATCAAAGCGAGTATTTACGCTCTGATCGGCGCTTATAACAACATGACTGCTGAATAGGAGGTTTTCAAAATTATGGGAATGACAATGACACAGAAGATTCTCGCCGCCCACGCGGGGCTGGAATCCGTCACGGCGGGGCAGCTCATCCGGGCAAAGCTGGATCTGGTTTTAGGAAACGACATCACCACCCCGGTGGCCATCAATGAGTTTACGAAAAACGGTTTCTCTCAGGTGTTCGACAAGGACAAGATCGCCATCGTCCTTGACCACTTCGTCCCCAACAAGGACATCAAGGCGGCGCAGCAGAGCAAGCAGTGCCGGGAATTCGCGTGCAGCCACTGCGTCAGCCATTTTTACGACGTGGGCAAAATGGGCATTGAGCACGCCCTTCTCCCGGAGCAGGGGCTGGTCACCGCCGGGGACTGCATCATCGGCGCGGATTCCCACACCTGCACCTACGGCGCGCTGGGGGCATTCTCCACCGGCGTGGGCAGCACCGACATGGCGGCGGGCATGGCCACAGGAACGGCCTGGTTTAAGGTTCCCTCGGCCATCCGCTTCGAGCTGACCGGTGCGCTGCCCCCTATGTGCAGCGGCAAGGACGTGATTCTCACCATCATCGGCATGATCGGCGTGGACGGCGCGCTGTACAGGAGCATGGAGTTCACGGGGGATGGGGTCAAGTCGCTGTCCATGGACGACCGGCTGTGCATCTGCAACATGGCCATCGAGGCCGGTGCCAAAAACGGCATTTTCCCCGTGGACGATGTGACCCGGCGCTATATGGAGAACCGCTGTGAGCGGACGCCCAGGGAATTTGCCGCCGACCCGGACGCGGAGTACGAGAAAACCATAAAAATTGACCTGACCAAAATCGTTCCCACCGTCGCCTGTCCCCATCTGCCCGAAAATACCCATCCGGCGGCGGAGCTGGGGGACATCAAAATCGACCAGGTGGTCATCGGCAGCTGCACCAACGGCCGGATGGAGGACATGGAGACGGCCTACCGCATTCTCAATGGCAGACAGGTTGCGGACGGCGTGCGCTGCATCATCATCCCCGCCACCATGGCGATCTACCGCGAGTGCGTTCAGCGGGGCTACGTCACGGCGTTCATTGACGCGGGCACCGTCGTCTCGACGCCCACCTGCGGCCCCTGCCTCGGCGGCTACATGGGAATTCTCGCTGCGGGGGAGCGGTGTGTCGCCACCACCAACCGGAATTTCGTCGGCCGCATGGGTCACGTGGACAGCGAGGTTTACCTCGCCAGCCCGGCAACCGCCGCGTCTTCCGCCATTACCGGCTATATTACCGCACCCAAGGAGGTCTGAACATGAAAACCCAGGGACATGTATTCAAATACGGCGACAACGTGGATACCGACGTCATCATTCCCGCCCGGTATCTTAATACCGCCGACGCAAACGAGCTTGCCAAGCACTGCATGGAGGATATTGACGCCACCTTTGTTGCAAAAGTGGCAAAAGACGACATTATAGTGGCCGGATGGAATTTCGGCTGCGGCTCCTCCCGGGAGCATGCGCCGCTGGTCATCAAAACCTGCGGCACAGGCTGCGTCATTGCCAAGTCCTTCGCTCGGATTTTTTACCGGAACGCCATCAACATCGGCCTTCCCATTCTGGAATGTGAAGCGGCGGCGGAGGAGATCCGGCCGGGAGACGCGGTGGCTGTGGACTTTGACACCGGCGTCATCACCGATTCCACCACCGGGAAAACCTATCAGGCGGAGCCCTTCCCGGACTTCATCCAGAACATTATTCAAAAGGGCGGGTTGCTGGCTTCCCTGAAAGAGGTGTGACACCATGAACAAGAAAATTGCGGTGATCCGCGGCGACGGCATTGGCCCCGAGATCGTGGCGCAGGCCGTGGGGGTTCTGGACAAAGTCGCAGAGCTTTACGGCCACAGTTTTTCCTATGCAGATGTGGACATGGGCGGCTGCGCCATTGACAAGTTTGGCGACCCTCTGCCCCGGGAAATGCTGGAAAAGTGCCTTGCTTCCGACAGCATTCTTCTGGGCGCGGTGGGCGGCCCCAAGTGGAACGACGTTCCGGGGAATCTGCGCC
>CAKTKF010000088.1 GCA_934569215.1 uncultured Oscillospiraceae bacterium | reverse complement strand
GGGAGTAGCTGATCTTGTTGGACACGATGGCCTTGATGCGATCCACATAGCCATCCTCGATCTCCACGCCCTCTGCGGGGGTGAATTGTGCTTTGGAAGAATCGTAATAGCCCTTGTCCGTTTTCCAGGTGTGGTCATACCACAGGACGATCGGCTCCGTATCCGAGAACACGTCCCGTCCCACCAGCAGCCGGGAATCGTACTCCACACCGAACAGGTTGGAAATGGTAGGCAGAATGTCCAGGCTGTAGACGGGGTCGTTGATCTCGATGTTCTTCCCCTCCAGACAGCCGCTCCAGATGATCAGCGCGTTGTGATCCCGCTGGATGATATTCTGGTACTTGTAGCCGTACAGCTCGGTAATATAGTCCTCCTTGTTGCCCCAGGTGGCGCTGGGTTCCAGGCCGTAGGGATAGTGGTCGGCGGTGAGGACGATGACGGTATCGTCGGCAATGCCCGCGTCCTCCAGCTGCCGCACCAGGGATTCCATGGCGTATTCCAGCTCCAGCTGGCTGGCAAGATAGCACTTGACGGTCTTGGAGCAGTCCAGATTCTCCACGACCTCGAAGTTTTTCTTGGACATGGCATTGCCCAGGTAGTTATACCGGCAATGGCCGCTGACCGTCATGTAATAAATGCTGAAGGGCTGCTTGTCGATATACTGGGGAACCGTGAATTCCATCATTTCCAGATCGCTTTCCGGCCACTGCTCCACGACGCCCTCCTCCATGCCGTTGTGCATACCGGTGTAGGTGTCGTAGCCATAGTAGGTGTGGGTCTTGTCCCGATCGTAGAAATTGTAGAGATGATCATGATACGCCGCGGAGAAATAGTTCTGCTTTTGCAGCTGCTTCCCGATGGACAGGAACAGATCCTGCTGATGGGATTCGTGGATGGAGTTGGTGCCGCTGGCGGACACCAGACCCGTCAGCACGGAAAATTCGCCGCTGCTGGTGCTGCCGCCCCACATAGGCTGGTAGTAATCCGTGAAGTGAATGCCCTCGTGGGAAAGCCGGTACAGCGTGGGCGTCAGCTCCGGGTCGATGACCTCGGCGGAAAAGGCTTCGGCTGTAATGACAATCAGGTTTTTCCCGGCGAACATGCCGGTGTACTCGTTTTTCTTGGAGGGGGTCAGGGAAGCCACATACTGGCTGATGGCGTTGATGCGGCTGTTCTTGGTGTTTGCAATCAGGGTGTCGAAGTCGATGTCCATTGCATTATCGCCGTAGACCATCGGTTCCGTTTCTGCCGGGGTGGTCTCCTCCCCAGGGGCCGAAATCTCCGGAGCCGCTTCCGTGGGCGCCGCAACCGGCTCCACCACGATGAACTCCGGCGCTTCCTCCTGGGAACCGCCGCCGTTGATGGCGTCCAGAGGCATAGCGATGTTCAGGCCGAACACACGGACGGCGCTGTCAAAATTATAGGCGCCGGAAAGCCGGGCGGCATCCGTCCCCACGCCCCGGACGACGCCGAAGCCCAGCAGATACGCCGCCACCGCCCCGGCCAGCAGAAACCAGCGGGTTTTCCAGGCGGTTTTGACGGGACGCGCCAGCAGTGCGAACAACAGTACCGGCAGCAGCATGACCAGAATGCGCCAGAAATCCTTGAGGATCAGCGCGATGACCACATCGCCAAAGTCCGTAGCGACGCCTTTTGCGCCGCCCAGCAGCGTACCCATAGGCATGAAGCCCTGATAGGCGTCGTTGACGAAGTATTCCACAATGTAGAATACCGAAACCACCGCCACCAGCACCACGGTTATCCATTTTCCCCATTTTTTATGGCCGATGAAGCAGGCAATCTGCCCCAGCAGCCCGCCAAAGCCCAGAGCAAACAGCAGCACTGCGGCAAACCGGCCGAAGGAAAAATCATCCATCGTCCACAGATGGAGCAGCACCTCGCAGTACACCACCGCCACCAGGGAAAACAGCCATCCGGGAATGGGGAGGCTCTGAAGAAGCTTTTTTAATTTGCCGGGATTTTTCTTTATGGCACTCATTTTCTATGTTCTCCTACGATAACGGAAATGGTTTTACTGTCCGTCGCCTGCGGGTCTCGGCTTGCGGCGGCGGTGATTGGGACGGCGGCGTGGTCTGTCGCCGGCGGCTTCGGGTTTCGCGGCCGTGTCCTGCGTCGCGGGCTTGGCCTGCTCCGGCGCGGCGTCCTGCCCCTGGGGACGGGGCTTGCGGCGGCGGTTGCGGGAACGGGGCGCTTTGGTCTCCTGAGTCTCGGCGGTCTCCGGCTTCTCGTCCTCCGGGTCGTCCACGATCTTTTCCGTGCTGTAGCGGAAGCGAATGGGTTCCAGAAGGGGCTTTTCCTCCGCCTGCTCCCGCCGCACGCGCTTGCCGCTGCCGGAAATGGGAGCAAGGTCTGCGGGGATGGGGGGATCGTTTTTCCTGGCCTTGCCGCTGCGCAGAACCGCAATATCCTCGTTGGAAAAAACAGAGATCGTCTCCGGGTTATCCTCCATGCGAACCTTCACCCGCTGGCGCAGCAGCTCCACCTCTACTACGGTTCCCCGTCCCTCCGGGGTGTCCACGAAGGAGTCCATCCGGGGACTGTTGCGGATCAGGTCTTCATAGGCGTCCTGCTCATATTTCAGGCAGCACATGAGCCGCCCGCAGGTGCCGGAAATTTTGGTAGGATTCAGGGAAAGGTTCTGGGTCTTCGCCATTTTGATAGAAACCGGCTGGAAATCGTCCAGGAAGCTTGCGCAGCAGAAGGGACGCCCGCAGATGCCTAAGCCCCCCACCATTCTGGCCTTGTCCCGGACGCCGATCTGGCGCAGCTCGATGCGGGTGCGGAACACCGAAGCCAGATTTTTCACCAACTCCCGGAAATCCACCCGCTCGTCGGCGGTGAAGTAGAACAGAATTTTGCTTCCGTCGAAGGCAACCTCCGCGCTCACCAGCTGCATATCCAGCCCATGCTCCGCGATCTTTTGCTGGCAGACCTCAAAGGCGCGTTTTTCCTTCGCCCGGTTCTCCTGTATCGTTTTTTCGTCCTGGGGGGTGGCTCTGCGAAGCACCTTCCGCAGGGGCGCTACCACGTTTTTCGGAGGGATTTTGTGATTTCCGCCCACGCAGATGCCGAATTCCTCACCCCGGGCGGTGTCGATGATGATGTGGTCACCCTCCGCGAAGCGCTGGCCGTCAGGGTCGAAAAAGTAAATTTTCTGCCCGGGACGGAACTGGATATCCACGACCTCCACGTCCGTCTGGGGTGCCGTCTTGATTTGTTCTTCCATTGAATTTGCTCCTTAATATCATCCAGGATGCCGTATGCGGCTCCCAATATCTTTCATTTTATCGCAGCGCCCATTCCAGCCAGCCGCACACGGCGGCGGGGGAGACGTTGCCGGCGGTATAGTCCACCGCTTTTTGCAGGCACTGCACAGCGTTCAGCAGCTCCGGGCTGCTGCGGCTCTGGGCGATTTTCCGGGACAGGGGCGACACCGCCCGGATGCCGCTTCGGCTGGCCAGGGCGCTTTCCAGCAGCTCCCGCCAGCTTTCCAAAATGTCCGCCAGTGCGTCCCGCTTCCACTTTTCCATGGGCGTCAGGGTCTGCATCAGCCCCAAGGCGTCCCGGGCGGAAAACGCCTGGACAAAATCCCGGGTCTGCTGGGGCAGCTCACCGCCGCCGCTCAACAACGACATGGCCTGTCCCAGAAAGCCGCCGCTGCGGTCGATGGCGGCGGTAATGTCCTCGTCCTGCGCTTGGGGGAACTCCCGTTGCAGGTGGCTGCGGAGAATATCCCCCGGAAGCGCCTGCATATTCAGCTCCGTACACCGCGAGCGGACAGTGGGCAGTAGTTTGTCCGGATTGTCCGTGAGCAGAAGAAACACGCCATATTTCGGCGGTTCCTCCAGAATTTTCAGCAATGCGTTCTGCCCGGGAAGTCCCATATCCTGCGCCCGGGGGAACAGGTAAATTTTGTACTCCGACTCGTTGGGCTGGATGTACACATCCGCCCGCGCCTGCCGGATCAGGTCAACCGTCACGGTCTTCTTTTCCGGGTCGTCCACGGTGATGAAGTCCGGATGGCTGCCATCCATCACCTTGCGGCACGGGGTGCAGCGGCCGCAGGGCTTATCGTCGCCCTGACAGAGGATCGCCGCTGCAAGCAGCCTTGCCAGGGTGTGCTTGCCCGAGCCTTCCGGCCCGGAGATCAGGTAGAAGTGGGAGACATGCCCTTTGGCGAGGCTCCGGGTCAGATTCTGTTTCAGCCGGTCGTTTCCCAGCAGAGCGTCAAAGCCCACGGCTCCCACCTCCTTGAATTGTCTGTTGTCGATTAGCCCCACAGCACGGACAGCATGGGGATGATCTGCTTCTTCCGGCTCATGACCTTGGGCAGGAAGACGGTGTTGTCCTTGGGGATGACGTTGAAGGCCTGACGAATGGTGTCGTCGTCGCCTACGTAAATGATCTGTGTGCCTTCCAGCAGCACGTCGGTGAGCATCAGGATCACCAGATCGAACATCTTTTCCTCGGCGGTCTTCCTCATCAGCTTCAGGAATTCGTCCTTGCGCTTGAGTACGCTGGGGCTGTCCACGCAGGTCAGCTGGGACACGGCCAGACTGTGTCCCGCAATGTGGAATTCCTTGTAATCCGTGAAGAACACTTCCTCGGCGGACTTGTTGTCCACGGCGGCGGAGAAAATTTCATGCCCCAGCTCGTCCAGGGACACATCGGCGATCCGCGCCATGCGCTCCGCCGTGCGGATGTCCCGGGGGGTGCAGGTGGGGGATTTGAACATGACGGTGTCGGAGATGATGGCCGCCGCCATCATGCCCGCCAGCTTGGCCGAGGGCATCAGCCCCCGATCCTGGTACATTTCCGCAATGATGGTGTTGGTGGAGCCAACCGGCTCGTTGCGGACGTAAATGGGGTTGCCGGTCTGGATGTCCGCCAGCCGGTGATGGTCAATGATGGCAAGGATCTCCGCTTCCTCCAGACCGGGAACGGACTGGGAGGCCTCATTGTGGTCAACCAAGACCACCTGCTTGCGCCGGGGGCGGAGCAGATGGTACCGGGTCAGGATACCCACGACCTTTTCATTGGCATCCAGAATGGGGTAGCTGGGGTGGCGGTATTTCAGCACCGTATCCCGCACGGTGTCCACCCGGTCGTCCAGATGAAAACTGATAACGCCCTCGGTGTTGCAGATACGTCCCACAGGGACGGACTGAAAGATCAGCCGCGCCGCCCGGAAGGCGTCGTAGGGCGTGGAGATGATGCAGGTCTCGGTGGGCAGGGTGCGCAGTTCCTCGGAAATTTCCGCCTGACACAGCACCAGGCAGCTGACGTTCAGCTCCAGCGCCCGGCGGATCATGTCCGGCTGGTTGCCGCACAGCACGATGCTCTCCCGGGAATGGAACAGCAGATTCTCCCGGCTCTGGGGCAGGGCGATGGTGACCTCGCCGGAGATGGTGTCGGTGCTTTCCCCCGCATCGTTGAGAATTTTGCCCTCCAGGACGGAGATAGCGTTGAACAGCGGCACTTCTTCCAGCACGCCGGAATTGGTGCGGGACATGTTATAGTCCGCGATGTCCGTCCGGGACAAAATGCCGAACAAGGTGCCGTCCTCGTTGACCACGGGGATGGAGGCGATGGCGGGGTAGGCCTGGAATTCGTCCCAGGCGCGCCCCATGGTCACGCCGCCGCTTAAAATGGGAGGCTTGTCAAAGTCCAGATCCCGTACCTGGTTATATAGGTCGGTGATGCGCTTAGGCGGCAAAAAACCGAAGCGATCCAGCACGATCTGGGTTTCGTCGGAGACTCGCCCCAGGCAGGCCGCTTCATACTCCCGATCCCCGCAGGCGTTGCGCAGCGCCGCGTAGGAAATGGCTGCCACGATGGAGTCCGTGTCCGGGTTCCGGTGGCCGGT
>CAKTKF010000087.1 GCA_934569215.1 uncultured Oscillospiraceae bacterium | reverse complement strand
TTCTCAACGGACAGCAATACTTTTTGATTATCCATTCGCGCCACCTCTTACATATGGGTTCTGGGGTCGGAAGCGTCGCCCAGATTCTGACCAACCACATACAGCACGACGGTGATGATGGAGGCAACGGCCACAGGCGTCCAGAATTCGATCTCCCAGCCGGGAGTCTGCATGGCATTCTGGGAAGCCTCGATCAGCTTGCCCAGGGACATGTCCTTAAGACCCATGCCGATGTAGCTCAGGAACACCTCATAGGAAGTATAGGAGGGGATTTCCGCCGCGGCCAGGGTCACGATGACGGAGGTCATGAAGGGCAGAATATTCTTCGACGCGATGCGGGTGATGGGTGTACCCAGGCACCGGGAAGCCAGGTTGTACTCCCGGTCGCGGATGATGATGACCTGGGTGCGGATAAAGTAGGCGATGCCGATCCAGCCGGTGATGGTCAAGGCGAAGACCATCGTCCAGAAGGAAGCGGACATAATCAGCACGATGACGGAGATCAGCAGAATGCTGGGGATGTTGGCAATGACGTTGTAAACCTCCGTCATGAACAGGTCCACTTTCTTGCTGAAGCCCCAGACGGCGCCGATCACAACGCCCACGGTCATGTTGATGAGGGCGCAAACCAGTGCCAGAGAAACGGAAATGCTGGAACCGTACCACACGGCGTCAAAGGTGGACTGACCGGCGGAGCCGCTGCCGAAAATCCAGTGGATGTTGCTGCCGAACTTCGCCATGGCGGCCTTGGGGCCTAAGTGCTTGGCCGTAGAGTCCATCAGGTTGATATAGGGATCCACCGCCGCGTCATAGTGGATGATCACGGGGTAGACATAGGTGAACAGCAGCAGCACTGCCAGAATCAGCAGCAGCACAATGTTGATCTTCTTCTTAAAAAACACACGGAACACGGAATGCCAATAGGAATACCGGGGGGCGGTGATCCGTTCGGATTCCAGCTCGTCGTGGTTGACGGGGGCAAACAGCTCCTCGTCCGTCATATTCAGATCGCTTAAATCAATTTTTTTCTCGTTCATAGTCGGTTACCTCGCTTTTGCCGTAAAGGAAATTCTGGGGTCCAGAACGGACATCAGCACGTCGCCCAGGATGACGGAGGTCACGGTCAGCACGGCATAAAAGAGAACCATACCGACGATCACGCCGTTGTCGTAAGCGTTGATGGCGCGGGTCAGCATGTTGCCGACACCGGGAACCACGTACACCCGCTCGGTGATGATCGCACCGGTGAGGGCGAACAGGATGCTGGCGGGGATGTCATGGACAATGGGAATGATGGCGTTTTTCAGAATGTGCTTCCGGAAAATTTCCCCTTCGGACAGGCCGCCGCTCCGGGCGAACTTGACGTAATCGGAGTTCATCTGATCGATCATATACCGCCGCAGCCACTTCATCAGGTTGGCGATGGAGGGCAGGGACAGGGAGATGATGGGCAGCACATACATAAGCCAGGTGGGATTCTCCATATCAAAGGTCGTGGGCAATCCGAATCTGCCGCCCAGAGACTTGAACAGGAAAATATAGGCAAGGGAAGGAACCGCGGTAATAAACACAATATAGAACGTGCCGATGTGATCCAGGAGCTTATCCTTCCGCAGCGCCATGATGATGCCCACCGGGACACCGATCAGGTAGGAAAGGAACACGGCGATGATGCCGATGGTGAAGGAGTAGCCGATCTTGGACATGCCGTTCTTATTTGTGGAAATGTTGGTGTAATCATCCACAAAGCTGGCCTTGACCACGGGGCCGCCGCCGGCAAGAGAGCCGGAGATATAGGAAGCCGAGTGCAGGTCGTCGGCCGACTCGGAGACCATCCCGGTGGGATAGGTCACGGTGGAATAGGCATAGGAACCCTGGGATTCCGTCATGGTCTGGAACACGTCAATGCCCTGGCGGATGGAGTAGGAAAGACCCAGGTTGATCTTCACCAGGTTCTGGTGAATGAAGGGGAAGGAATCATCGAAATAGAACAGGTACTTATACTGCGTACCCGTACCCATCACCGCTGGCGAGAACTTTTCGCCGCCGTAAACCGGGTCACGGAGGGTGAAGGTAATGCCCCGATCCTCGATCTCATCCTCCACATAGTGGATGTTATCCACGGTGATCAGGCCTTTGAAGTAGTTGACAAGACGCATGAGAACGGGAATGTTCCTGTAGGCGTACAGGCGCGGCTCGCCGCCGTCCTGATATTTCTTGGTCTTGCCTTTCATTTTGCCGTCCAGACGGACGACCTTGTAGCCCTTGGATTCGTATTCCTCGGTGAAGCGCCGGATAAACTCCGCGGCCTCGTCGCTGTCCTGGCTCGCCTTGTTGCCAAAGGTGATGGCAGCGCTGTACTGCTCCTGGGTGATCTCGTCGTCACGGACAAGCTGGCGCATATAGTCCGAGTAGGGAACGTAATCCACATAGCCGTAGCGTTCCCACTGCTGCATCATGTATACTTCCTTGGCGTTGGACTTCACGCGGGTATACATGGAGTCGGCGGCAAAAATCAGGTTCCGGTCCAGTGCGGAGTAGACCATCACCATGACGATGCCGACCACGATTACCATCGAGAAAATACCCCGAAGGATTCGGTTAATCAAATATCTCGTCATAGAACATCTCTCATCTCATTCGGTGATAGAAGGGCAGTTGCCTGCCGTTCGTACGATTTCCCGATAAATGGTGAACACCATTTTATCCTGCGAATCCTTCGCAGGCCGCGGCAGCGGCGAGAAATGTATGGACTTGCGTTTTTTGCGGCTGCTGAAACAGCAGCCGGATAAAACGGTTTTTAACCGTTTTATTGAAAGTGAGTATCAGCGCCCACGGTAAAGCGCTGCCCTCAGCGGATTCGCGCCCGGAAAGCCTCGAAAAAAAGTCGAAAGCCTCCCAAATTGCAGTGCGGAACGCTGAGGGCAGCGCTCTATGCATGCTTTTCTTCGGTGTCATTGGATGCACCGATGGAGGATGGACGCGAAGTCCATCCTCCACCGTGTTTTGAATTACCGAAATCGACCAATCAGGCTCTTAGAACAGGCCGATGCACTTGACCATGTAGCCGGAGTAATCGGGCAGGAAAGTATCCAGATAGGTCTGAGGATCGCCGTAGTCGGGGCCCCAGCCGGAGACATCGTAGAAGTCGTAGTTGGCTTCATAACCGAAGTCGGTGTAGTAGCCGGCGTAGTACCAGGCGTTGGAATCAACGCACTCAACCAGGTTGACGATCACGGCGCCGCCCAGGACAGTCTCAATGGACTTCTTCAGGGCATTGGCGCGGTTGCCGTAAGCTTCGGAACCGGAGAAGTAGGGGATATCCATGTAGATGGGGTTCTCAGCGGAAACCTCGACGCCCTCAGCAGCCAGCTCTTCAACAGCGGTGGCCAGCTCGGCAGCAGCCTCATCGGGGTTGTACCAGCCGTCAAACTGAGTGGAGGAACCAACGCCGCCTTCGGCCTCGGGATCCCACACCTTGATGGTCAGGCCGTCAGCGTCGATCTGAGCCTGCACGATGGCGCCGTAGTAGGTGCCGGCGGGGAAGGTGGTGGCAGTGCCGTTGATGTCAACGGTGGTGTCCTCTTCCAGAGACACGAAGTTGCCGGGGGTGTAGGTGTTGACCATGGAAGCGTACTTCAGATCTTCACCAACGGTCTGAGCGTTGTAGGTGGCACGATCCAGCGCAAACATGATGGCGCGGCGGAAGTGGACGTTCAGGAAGGCAGCGTGGGTACGGGTCATAGCCTCCTCGTCGCCATCTTTGGGAGAGACGACGGAGCCGTCATTGACGTTGGAGGTAGCGGCACGGTTGACGTTCAGGAACGCGCTGAAGGTAGTCGCGTCGGTGGCGGAAACGTAAGCCAGGGTGTCAAACACGCCGTCGGTCTTGGCCTGCTCAGCAGCGGAGGCGTTCAGGCCGGCGCCGTCCAGAACGCCGGACATGGTGTCGTTGTAGGCCTTCAGAGCGTCCTGGCCGTCGTTGTACAGCCAGGTCAGGGTCTTGATGGTGATGTTGTCCTTGTTCCAGTAAGCGGGGTTCGCGGTGAACACGATGGTGTTCTCGGAGGTGAAGTTGGACACCAGGTAAGGACCGCAGTAAGCGATGTCACTGGGGGTCTTGCCGTAGGTGTAGGAAGCAGCGGAGTTGTCGAAGTCGGCGCCGAACTTGCCGCCCTTGGACTCGTAGTAGCTGCGGCTCATAGGAGCAAACACATTGTAGCCCAGCATGGTCATGAAGAAGGAGGTGGGCTGGCAGAGGGTGTACTCGACGGTGTAGTCGTCAACGGCCTTGACGCCGACCTCAGCAAAGTCGGTGACGTCGCCGGAGATGTACTCGCTGGCATTGACAATGATGCCCTCGATCAGGTACTCCAGGCCGCCCATGACGTCCATCATGTGCTGCATACCGGCAACAAAGTCGTCAGCCTTCACTTCGCCGACCTCACGGCCCTGAGAGTCGACCCACTTCGCGCCCTGACGCAGGTGGAAGGTGTAGGTCAGGCCGTCGTCGGAAACTTCCCAGCTCTCAGCCAGAGCGGGCTGCATGACGTTCTCGCAGTCGTACTCCACCAGGCCGTCGTAGGTGTTGACAATGGCCTCGGCGTCAGCAGCACGGGAGGTAGCCAGAATGTCCCAGGTCTGGGGATCGGAGGAGAACTTGCCGCCGGGAGCGTAGGTGTCCTTAATGGTGTAGCCCTTGCTCTCCAGCAGCTTGGTAGCCTCGGCAGCGTAGGTGCCGGTGCCCTTCAGCTCGGCCCACAGAGCCTTCAGCTCGTCACGGTCAGCGGTCTTGATGGGCTCGGTGGTGACGATGGCGTTGTGATAACGCTGGGCGTCATTGCCCCACAGAACACTGGAAAAGGTGTAGGGAGCCACACGGGAGATGGCATAGTTGCCGCCTTTTGCGGTCAGGGGCATCAGGGTGGCGGACTCCAGCAGCTTGGCCTCGGCAATGGCCATCAGAGCGTAACGCTCGGAGACATTGTCAGTGACCGCCTTACCGGCGTCATAGGCCGCGATGAAGTCGCCCAGCACGTCATTGTAGATGGCTTCGGACAGAGCGTCGTAGTCATCGCGAATGTCGGCATAGGGGTCTACGTACTCAGCAGCCGCAGTTGCCTCGGTCGCGGCAACGGGAGCAGTGGTGCTGGGGGTGGTGGTCTTGCCGCCGCAGGCAGCCAGACTCAGAACCATGACCAGAGCCAGCAGCAGACTCACGATCTTGTTGAACTTTTTCATTTTGAAAAAATCCTCCTTTTCTTATTTTTTATGACAACTGCCCCACCGTCCGGCAGGGCAATGGCCTTACAGCACACATTCTTTTCCCGGATGGGAAAAGAAAATTGGCGGTACCGCCAATGCGTCGGTCTTACTATAGAATTCCGACTGATTGCACCCTTTTATTATGCACTGTCCGCGTGTGAATGTCAAATGTTTTTTAACTTTTCATTAAAATTCACAACAATTGGCCACCGGTTTGGTCGGTTTTGTGCATTTGGCATAATCGAACAAATTCAGCCGGTCAAGCCCATGACCTTTTCAGCCAAAACCACCAGTTTTTACCGAAGAAATCCGCCTATCCCGCCGTCATTTTGCCAATACTCCGGCTTTGTACAGCTTGTACAGCTCCTCCGCCGCAAGGCGGGTCTTCGCCACCGGGCAGCCCTTCTTGGGGAAGCAGTAATACAGGCACCGGTTGTCGCCGATGCAGATGGTGTCCGCGATCTCGTACCAGTAGTAGTCGGCGTACAGGCCGTAGGAGGCCGTGGGCTTCTGGGTGTAGCGGAGACGGCCGTCGCAGCCCGTGAGGGTGAAGCCCTCACGGTCGTGGGTCAGGTGCCCCTGCCCTACTTTGTAAATGGCCTTGAAATCCACCATCATGGCGATGTCCACGTCGATGTCCAGCCTGTAGGTTCCGTCCGCAAGCTCCCGGCGCACCTGCTCCCGCTCCCAGCGA
>CAKTKF010000086.1 GCA_934569215.1 uncultured Oscillospiraceae bacterium | reverse complement strand
AGACCATCCGGTGGTATCTGGACAACCGGGCGTGGTGGGAGACGATCATCAGCGGTGAGTACCGGGATTACTATGAAAAAATGTATGGGAACCGGTGACGAAGTATCCGACTGGAGATGAGAAAATGTATCATGTCGATTACAGATATCTTCGCCCGAAAAAGGCGGCATGGCTGAAGAGAATGTACGATACACCCCTGGAGCGGAAAGAGTCACTGTCCGTCTGGTTTGGACGTAATGCGACGATCCTTCCTCTGCATGACACGGGAGAGGCGGACGATCTGCTCTTTGGCAACGGCGGCGTAGTGGACGAGAACGGACAATATGTAGAGTTGTCCGGCATCCCCACTCGCATCTGGGGTTCCTACGTCTTTCCCAAGGCAGAGCATCGGAATGAAACAGTAGTCTATTGCGGTTTCCTGGTAAATCATTGGGGACACTTTCTGGTAGAAGCGGTTACACGGCTTTGGTATGCACTGGAGAATGACACTGGTGTGGACAAGTATGTTTTCTTTCTAAATGAAAATGAACAAAGGGAACTCAAAGGCAACTATCGGGAATTCTTCCGACTGCTTGGAATCCTGGACAAAATTGAAATTATCAATCAGCCGACTACTTATCGGGAGGTAATTGTCCCGGAAATTGCCTTTCGCTGCATGGAATTCTACAGTCCCAGATTTCTTGCCATCTTTGATGCCATTGCTGACAGGATTGTTCCGTCTCCTGAATGGGTGCCGGAAAAGAAAATCTTCTTTACGCGTACCGGCTTCTCAAAGGGAAATAATCTTGAGTTTGGCGGAGAGTGCCTTGACAACTTTTTTCTGCGGAATGGGTTTACGGTTCTTCATCCGGAAAGGCTTAGCCTTTCCCAAATGATATATCAAATCCGCAATGCCGAAGAAATTGCCACCATTTCCGGCTCCGCCCACCATAATATGCTTTTTGCCCAGAATGGGCAGAGGCTTCTTATTCTGGAACGTCTTGTCATTAATGTGGATTACCAGGTGAGCATCAATCGGATGCGCGGGCTTGGGGTGACGCCTATCGATGCCAATTTTCATCTTTATACCGTGGACACTGCGGGACCGCTGATGCTTGGCTATAACCATATTCTGGAACGATATATTTCCGACAATGGGCTTGTACCGCCCGATAAAGTTTATTGCAGCAAAAAATATCGTGACAGCTGCTTTAAGGCTTATATGGCTTCCTATCAGGATAACTACCGTTACCGCTGGCATATGGAACCCTGGTATCCGGAAATTGCCGATTCTCTTTACGAGGCCTATGAGGACAACTACCCCTATTTCAAGGAATATCTGGATGGGAACCGGCCATTCCTGAAAGAGCACTATTTCCAGATTCACTACTGGAAGCAGCTCCTGAAACGGCTGATTCACTATCATCCATAAAAACGGAGGCACAGAAAATGGGTCAGATCAAGGTGACAAAAGCACCCATCGAAGGCTTATATATCATCGAACCGACGGTTCACGGCGACAACCGGGGTTACTTCATGGAGACCTACAACCGGAAGGACATGGAGGAAGCCGGGCTGAATATGGTGTTCGTGCAGGACAACCAGAGCATGTCCACAAAGGGCGTTCTCCGGGGACTGCACACCCAGAAGAAGTATCCCCAGGGGAAGCTGGTGCGGGTGATCCGGGGGCGCGTTTTTGACGTGGCCGTCGATGTGCGCCCCGGCTCCGAAACCTATGGGAAATGGTACGGCGTGGAGCTGACGGAGGAAAATAAAAAGCAGTTCTATATTTCCGAGGGCTTTGCCCACGGCTTCCTGGTACTCAGCGACGTTGCCGAATTCTGCTACAAGGTGACGGATTTTTACCATCCGGAGGACGAGATGGGCATTGCCTGGAACGACCCCGACATTGCCGTGGCCTGGCCGGAGGTAGTGGGCAGCTATTCCGGCTCTGCGTCCGGGGAGGGCTATACCCTGGCAGACGGCACGCCTTTGCGGCTGAGTGCCAAAGACCGGATTCTGCCCACCCTGAAGCAGCGGAGGGACTGAAAAAATGTACAGTATCGATTACCAATACCTGCGCCCCAAAAAGGCAGAGGCGCTGAAAGCGTGGTACGACGAGCCTTTGGCGGTTACGGAGAACCCTGCCGTGTGGCGCGGGAAAAACGCCACCATTCTTCCCCTGCGCCGTCAGGCGGAGGACAATCTGCTGTTTGGCAGAGGCGGCGTCGTGGACGAAAATGGGGAATACGTGCCGCTTTCCGGTATCGAAGGCCGGGTGCAGTTTGCCTATCCCGCGGAAAAGAAGGAATACCGGGACGAAACGGTGGTTTACTGCGGCTATCTGGTGAACCACTGGGGACATTTTCTCATTGAGGGCGTGACCCGTCTCTGGTATTTTCTGGAAAATGACCCGGTTGTGGACAAGTACGTTTTCTTCCTGGATGAAAACGAGGAACGGGAGATCAGGGCGAATTACCGGGAATTCCTGGAGCTGCTGGGCATTTGGGAGCATCTGGAGATCATCAACACCCCCACGACTTACCGGGAGGTCATCGTCCCGGAGCTGGGGCTGTACTGCCGCAGGCGCTATACGCCCAAGCTCCTGAAGGTCTATGACACGGTGGCGAACAATGCGGTGCCAGACCCCAATTGGGAGCGCCCGGCGAAAATCTACTATAGCCGCAGCCAATTCAAGAAGGGAATGCCCTTTGAATCCGGTTTTGACACGCTGGACGATTTCTTCCGGAGAAACGGCTACACCATTCTCTATCCGGAAAAGGTGCCGCTCGGCCGGATGATCTCCTACATCCGCAACGCCGACGTGGTGGCGTCCCTCTCCGGTTCGCTGCCCCACAATATGCTTTTCGCCCGCCCTGGGCAGAAGCTGGAAATTGTGGAGCGGCTGACCATCAGCGACGATAATCAGACCGACGTCAACCGGATGCTCGGGCTGGACGTGACCTACATAGACGCTCACATCCCCATTTATCCCGTGGATTTTGTTGGCCCCATCATTATGGGCTATACGGATTGTTTGCAGCGATTTGCCGCCGACCGGGGCTATCAGCCGCCGGACGGCCGATTCCTGACGGAAAAGCATTATCGCAAATGCTTCGTCAAGTACATGAAGGCCTATGAAGACCTCAACCGCTACCAGTGGTTTATGCAGGACTGGTATGCGCCGTTCACCCCGTCGCTGTATGAGGGCTTCCGGGCGGGAATGGCGTTCTTTGGGGACTACTTAAACGGCAGCAAGCCGTTTCGCTGGCATCACTATTTGGAGCTGCATTACTGGAAACAGTTTATCAAACGGATTCTTGGCAAGCTGAAATAAGAGAGGATAATGAAAAATGGCTACGATTCAAGTATTGAAACCCAAATTTCACATTGACGAGTGCCTGGAGCAGATCCGGGAGTGCCTGGAAAAGGGCTGGACAGGCTCCGGCTTCAAGACCGCGGAGTTCGAGAAAAAGTGGAAAGAATACACCGGTCACGCCAACGCCTGCTATTTAAACTCCAATACGGCCGGACTGCACCTCGCCGTGAACATTCTCAAGCGCCGCTACGGCTGGCAGGACGGGGACGAGATCATCTCCAGCCCCATCACCTTTGTTTCCACCAACCATGCCATTATGTATGAGCGCATGAAGCCCTGCTTCGCGGACGTGGACGAGTATCTGTGCATCGACCCTGCGGATGTGGAGAAGAAAATCAACGATAAAACCCGCGCGATCATGTTTGTGGGCTACGGCGGACGGGTCGGTCAGCTGGATAAGATTATTGCGCTTTGCAAAAAGTATGGCTTGCGCCTGATTCTGGATGCTGCTCACATGTCCGGTACCCGGGTGAACGGCGTGTTCCCCGGCACCTGGGAGGGCGTGGACGTGGCTGTCTATTCCTTCCAGGCGGTGAAAAACCTGCCCACCGGTGACAGCGGCATGATCTGCTTTGCCGACGAGGCGCTGGATAAGGAATGCCGGATGGTCTCCTGGATGGGCATCAACAAGGATACCTATGCCCGCACCACCAGCGAAGGAACCTACAAATGGAACTACGGCGTGGATTACCTGGGCTATAAGTACAACGGAAACGCCGTCATGGCCGCTATCGCGCTGGCGCAGCTGCCCTATCTGGACGAGGAAAATGCCCGCCGCCGGGAAATTGCTGCCATGTACAACAAGGCGTTTTCCACAAACCCCAAGATTCACATTATCGGCGCGCCCTATGCCGACGAATGCTCCTACCACATCTATGAAATTGCGGTACCCGACCGGGAGGCGCTGCTGGGAGAGCTGGCAAAGAACGACATTTACGGCGGCGTTCACTACCGGGACAACACGGAGTTCTCCATGTATACCTACGCCCAGGGAACCTGCCCCCATGCCCATGAGATTTCCCAGCACATCATCACCATGCCGCTGCACATGTATCTGACGGACGAGGACGTGAACCGGATCACGGAGATTGTCAACGGCTTTGTGAAATAAGAAGATACAGCCGAAAATCGCAATAAAAGTATCCGCAGGAGGCGATAAAACAATCGTCCCCTGCGGTTTTCCGCATTTATTTCACTGAGAAGCTTCGGACATGTGAGACTGCGGGATCACGTCGATCCATATGCCCACGTCCCGCATGACGGCGTTGGGGATGCTCTTGTAAAACCGTTGGGCTTCCTCGTTTGCCGCTGTCAGGGCAATGAGCGTGCCGATGTTTCTTTGCCGGAGAATGCGCAGCAGCTCTCTAAGCAGGCACTGGGCAACCCCATGGTGCCGGTGGCTTTTCAGTACGCAGATCCAGTCCAGATACGCCTTTTTTGAGCCGTCAAAATGGGTGGCGATCATCGTGCTGTCGACGCGGCCTACCACTTTGCCGTCCGCATAGGCCAGCAGGGAAAGGGAGGTATCAAAAGCGGGATCGTCAAAGCTGCGCTCTACCGCGCGGATGTAGTTCTCTCCGATGTCCCAGCCGTAGAAAGGCTCCTCCTCACGAAGATGCTTTTCAAAATCCAGAACATCCGGAATCCGCTCCCGGGTGAACGGCTTGATTTCCAGGCTCATTTGCCGCTCTCCAGATCGGCGGCGATGATCCGCTTCATGGCTTCAATGCCCACCTTGACGGCGCCGGTGGTGTCCTCGGTCATGGGCATGGCGAGACCCGCTTTTTCCCGCTCCTGATTCCATACGGCGTGGAAGCAGCTGCCGCAGCGCACGCCCAGGGCGGCGGCGACAACAAACAGGGCGGCGGACTCCATTTCGCTGGCCTTGACGCCCAGACGCTTCCAGCTTTCCCACTTTTGCAGCAGGTCGTAATACACCGGGGATTTTTCCGGGCTGTGCTGGCCGTAGAAGGCGTCCTTGCACTGGACGACGCCGGTGTGAGTGCGGTAGCCCAGACTCTCACTGGCGGCTTTCAGTGCGGCGGTGATGGCAAAATCCGGCACGGCGGGGAACTCGATGGGGGCGTATTCCAGGGAGGTATGCTCGTAGCGGATAGCCCCCGTGGCCACCACCACGTCTCCGGGCAGGACGTCCATGGCGATGCCGCCGCAGGTGCCGACCCGAATGAAGGTATCCGCACCGATGGCCGCCAACTCCTCCATGGCGATGGAGGCCGACGGGCCGCCGATGCCGGTGGAGCAGACGGAGACCTTCTGCCCCAGCATGGTGCCTGTGTAAATATTGTACTCCCGGTTCATGCCAATATGGACGGGGTTATCAAAGAAGCTGGCAATGGACTGGCAGCGCCCCGGGTCGCCGGGGAGGAAAACGTAACGCCCCACGTCCCCCTTGTTACAGTGAATGTGATACTGCATTCCGACATCCTGCATATAAAACACCTCGTAATTTGGATTTGTTTTTATATTATATTACAAAATTCCGGAATTTGCAAGCAGAAATCGGAGCGCCCTTGGCGCTCCGACTATCTGTCAAAAGAAACTGACCTGACTGGTATCGGGCAGGTCGCCGAAGGCGCCGGCCTCTCTTAGCA
>CAKTKF010000085.1 GCA_934569215.1 uncultured Oscillospiraceae bacterium | reverse complement strand
ATGCTGGTGGGCGAGCGGCCGGGTCTGGTGACGGACAAGAGCATGTCCGCCTATATCACCTACCGGCCCAGAACCGGCGTTTCCGAATCTGCCCGGACGGTGGTGTCCAACATCCACGCCCAGGGAACTCCGGCGGTGGAGGCCGGGGCGCACATCGCGGGGCTGATCGAGACCATATTAAAGAAAAAAGTCTCCGGCGTGGGACTGCATCTGGAGGCGGGGGCATGATCCCGGTGAAGGTTCTGGCGGTGCGGTATCTGGCCAACGCCGCCCCGGCGCTGTGCCGTCAGCTGGGCGCGCCGGAAGGGTATCCGTCCCTGGGGCTGCTGACCACGGACTGCGACGACGCCACCTACATCGCTTTGGACGCGGCGACGAAGGCGGCTCAGGTGCAGGTGGCATACGCCCGCAGCTTTTACGCCGGGGCGGCCAACGCCACCACCCCCTTTGCCGGGGAGGTCGTTGGCATTCTGGCGGCGCAGACCCCCGGCGCGGTGCGAAGCGGCATGGAGGCGGCGCTGGCGGAGCTGGAACGGGTGGGGTTCGAGGACGCGGCGGGGGTGCCGTACCTCGCCCACACGGTCAGCAGCGTGGGCTCGTTTCTGGCAAAGGAAGCGGGGGTGCGCCCAGGGTCGGCGCTGGCCTATCTGATCGCCCCGCCTTTGGAGGGCATGTACGCCATGGACGCGGCGCTGAAAGCGGCGGATGTGACGTTATGTAAACTCTACGCTCCGCCCAGCGAGACGAACTTCGGCGGCGGATTGCTTGCCGGAACGCAAAGCGCCTGCGACGCCGCCTGCGGGGCTTTCGCCGAGGCGGTAGCGGAGATCGCGGCGTCGCCGGTGGAGCGGTAAGCGAAAACAGGAGGGGACATGTCCCCGGACAATTTGAAAGGATGGAACACGATGGATACGAATTCTTTGGGCATGATTGAAACAAAGGGACTGGTGGGCGCCATCGAGGCGGCGGACGCCATGGTCAAGTCCGCCAATGTGCAGCTGGTGGGCAAGGAGCAGGTGGGCGGCGGCCTTGTCACCGTGATGGTGCGCGGCGACGTGGGCGCGGTGAAGGCGGCCACCGACGCCGGTGCGGCGGCAGCGGAGAAGGTGGGGGAGCTGATCTCCGTCCACGTCATTGCGAGACCTCACGTGGAGGTGGACTCCATTCTCCCCAAGGGGCGTCCTTCCCAGACCCCGAACGCCGGGAAGTAAGGAATGCTCTATAACGAAGAAGCCGTCCGGGCGAATATCCGAAACCGGGAGGGCAAGCGCATTTTCTATCTGGGAAAGGGTGACCAGCTCACCAGCGCCGCCCGGGACTATCTCAGCCGGGAACGGATCGAGATCCGTCCCGGCGAGCAGGCGAAGCAGGACTGCTTTCCCCTTCTCACCGGCGGCTTCCTGACGGAAAAGCCGGAGCATATGACCCACTTAAACGGGGATTTTCTGGTGGTGAAGGATCACCCCAGAATTATTTTCCGGGGAAAGCTGGACACGCTGGAATCGGAGCTGATCCTCTGCCAGCTGGCGGACAAGGGCTTGGAAGCCCCCGTAGGGGAAATTCTGGAGCTGGCGCGGCGGATCATCCGCTGCGAGGTGCTGGACGAGCCGCTGCAATGGGACAGGCTCTGCGGCCTGACGGAGGAGGAGCAGCGCAAGCGCAGCCATTTTCCCCAGGACTATTACGGTCAGCCCCATTTCATGCCCTCGGCGGCGGACGGGGCGGCCATTGCCCGGCTCAACCGCGCCCGGTGCGCTGCCCGGGAGGCAGAGCTGGCGGCGGTGACGGCCTTCCGCGACCGGGAGGGAAATCCGACCCGGGTGGATATCCTCCGGGCCATGAACCGGATGAGCAGTATGCTGTATCTGCTGATGATTGGGAAGCGCGCGGACGCCGACCGGGGGAAAGAACGGTAAACTGCGGAAACGGACGAAGATCGCAGATTACCCCACAAAAAGGATGAACGACATGAAATTAAAAACCACATTGCTGGGAAAAACCTACACATTCCGGGATATCAAGCAGGTGCTGGCCAAGGCCAACGAGGAAAAAACCGGCGACCAGCTGGCGGGTCTGGCGGCGGAAACCGCCCAGGAGCGGGTGGCGGCCAAGGTGGTGCTTTCCGCCCTGACGCTTTCCGATCTCCGGGAACACCCCGCCGTCCCCTATGAAAGCGACGAGGTCACAAGAATCATTCAGGACGACGTGAACGAGACCGTCTATGAGAAAATCCGGGGCTGGACGGTGGCTGACCTGCGGGAATGGATTCTGGACGAAACCACCACGGGCAGCGACATCCGCAAGCTCAGCCGGGGGCTGACGGCGGAGATGATCGCGGCGGTGTGCAAGCTGATGGGCAATCTCGACCTCATCTATGCCGCCAGCAAGATCACCGTCACCGCCCACTGCAATACCACCATCGGCCTGCCGGGGACGCTGTCGTGCCGCTTGCAGCCCAACCACACCACCGACGACCCGGAGGGCATCACGGCCTCCACCCTGGAAGGGCTGAGCTTCGGCGCGGGGGATGCGGTCATCGGCCTGAACCCGGTGACGGACTCCCCGGAGCAGGTGGGCAAGGTGCTGCGGCGGTTTCAGGAGATCAAGGAACATTGGCAGATTCCCACCCAGATTTGCGTGCTGGCGCATGTGACGGCGCAGATCAAGGCCGTCAAAGCGGGGGCGCCCTGCGATTTAATTTTCCAGTCCATCGCGGGCAGCCAGAAGGGCAACGAGGCCTTCGGCTTTTCCGCCGCGACGCTGGAGGAAGCCCGGCAGCTGCTTCTGAAGCAGGGCACCGCCGAGGGACCCAACGTGATGTACTTCGAGACGGGGCAGGGCTCGGAGCTCAGCTCCAACGCCCATTTTGACACCGACCAGGTGACCATGGAAGCGCGGTGCTATGGCTTTGCCAAGCGGTTTTCGCCGTTTCTGGTCAACACGGTGGTGGGCTTTATCGGCCCCGAGTATCTGTACGACGCCCGGCAGGTGACCCGGGCGGGGCTGGAGGATCACTTCATGGGCAAGCTCACGGGAATTTCCATGGGGTGCGACTGCTGCTATACCAACCACATGAAGGCAGACCAGAACGACATTGAGAATCTGGCGGGTCTTCTGACCATGGCCGGGTGCAACTATTTCATGGGCATTCCCCACGGCGACGACATCATGCTCAACTACCAGACCACGGGCTTCCGGGAGACGGCGGCGCTGCGGGAGATCACGGGCAAGACGGCCATCCCCGAATTTCAGCGCTGGCTGGAAAAGATGGGCTTCGTGGAGAACGGACGGCTGACAAAGAAAGCGGGCGACGGGTCAAGTCTGCTGTTTTAGCGGGTGTTCACAGCCGCACAAGGAGGTTTCTATGGAATTTGACAAGGATTTGACCGCGCGGCAGGAAGCGCGGGAGCTGGCGCGCAGGGCGGAGACGGCGCAGCGGAAGCTGGCCGAACTGTCCCAGAGCCAGCTGGACGCCATTGTGGAAGCGGTGGCAAAAGCCTTTGCGGCACAGGCGTCGGCGCTGGCGGAAATGGCGGTTCAGGAGACGGGCTTCGGCAATGCGGAGGACAAAACAGCCAAGAATCTCTTCGCCTCCCAGCGGGTGGCGGAGGCGGTTCGGGGCATGAGGACCGTGGGGGTTCTCCGGGAAGTTCCGGAGAAAAAGCTCCGGGAGATCGGCGTGCCGGTGGGCGTCATCGCCGCCATCGTTCCCAGCACCAACCCGACGTCTACCGTGTGCTACAAGGCCATGATCGCCCTGAAAGCGGGCAACGCCATCGTGTTTTCCCCCCACCCCAAGGCCATTGCCTGCACCCGCAAGGCGGCGCAGATCGTATCGGAGGCGGCGCGGGCGGCAGGCGCGCCCGCCGACGCGGTGGCGTGTTTGAGCATCCCGTCTCTGGACGGCTGCCAGGAGCTGATGAAGGCGGAGCCGGTGCGGCTGATTCTCGCCACCGGCGGCCCCGGCATGGTGAAGGCGGCCTATTCCTCCGGCAAGCCCGCCATCGGTGTCGGCGCGGGGAATGGGCCAGCCTATATCCACCGCAGTGCGGATGTCGCCCATGCGCTGGCCTGTATTGCCAGGTCAAAGTCCTTTGACTATGGCACCGTCTGCGCCTCCGAGCAGAGCATCATCGTGGAGAAGGACATGGAGTGCGCCGTGCGTTCGGAGGGGGAGCGGCAGGGCTTTTTCTTTATGGATACCGCCCAGGCGGGCGCTCTTGCGAAGCTGCTGTTCCGCCCCAACGGGACGCTGAACCCGGACATTGTGGGAAAGCCCGCGGCGAAGCTGGCGGAAGCGGCGGGATTTTCCGTGCCGAACGGGACAAAGGTACTGGTCGCCCGGGAGCAGGAGGCGGGGCCGACCCGGCCTTACTCCATGGAAAAGCTCTGCCCCGTGCTGGCGCTTTTTGTCATGGACAGCGAGGACGCCGTCTTAAGCAAGTGCATGGAGGTTCTGCGCCACGAGGGCAGCGGCCACACCTTCGCCATTCATGCCACGGACGAGACGGTCATCCGCCGGTTCGCGTCCCAAATCCCCGTGTCCCGGTTTCTGGTCAATACACCGGCGGCGCTGGGGGGCATCGGCGCGACCACGGGGCTGTTCCCGGCGCTGACCCTTGGCTGCGGCGCGGTGGGCGGCAGCAGCTCCTCCAACAATATTTCCCCGTTGGACTTGATCAATATCCGCCGGGTGGCCTGGGATTTGGGAGAAAACCCAACGGTTTCCCAGGGCGGCGCGGCAGCCGGGGCGGTAAACGCCGAGCTGGTGGAGCTGCTCACGGAGAAGATTTTGCAGAGACTGGGAGAGTAAAGCCGGATTTTTCCGCAGGGAGGCAAACGAATGGAAAATTGGGAACCTTCCGCCCTGGCCGAGGCCATTGCGGGGCGGATTTTTGTGGAGCTGGAAGCCTCCGGGCGGCATGTGCATGTGACGGCGCAGCAGGCGCTGGTGCTGTTCGGCCATCCTCTGACGCCCAAGCGGCCGCTGTCCCAGCCGGGGCAGTATCTGTCGAATGAGCGGGTCACGGTCATCGGCCCCAAGGGAGAATTTCAGAACGTGGCGGTGCTGGGGCCGGAACGGAAGGAAGCCCAGGTGGAAATTTCCCTCACCGATGCCCGGACGCTGGGCATTGACGCCCCCGTGCGGCTCTCCGGGGATGTTGCCGGAACCCCCGGCGCGGTGATCGTGGGGCAGTGCGGCCGGGTCACGCTCCCCCAGGGAGTCATCGCGGCGAAGCGCCACATCCATCTGACCCCGGAGGATGCCGTCCGTTTCGGCGTCTGGGACAAGCAGACGGTGAAGCTGAAGGCGTACACCGGCCGCCCGGTGGTTTTTGAGGATGTGGCGGTGCGGGTCAGCCCGGAGTTTGCCTCCTACGTCCATCTGGATTACGACGAGGCCAACGCCTGCGGCTTCCAAAGGGGCGACCTGGGGAGGATTCTACCATGACCCGGGCGCTGCTGATGGGAAAGGAACCGGCGGCGGAGCTGGGATATAGCTATGTGACGGAGCCGCCCTATGACGCGGTTGTCATTGGCTCGCTGACTCTGTCCCAGCTGCTCAGGTTCCGGGAGGAGCGGGTGCTGTCCGCGCTGGCGGAGGGAAAGCCGGTCTATCTCTACACACCGGGGCTGCCGGAAGCGCCGAAAAACCGGATGCTCGCGGGAAGCCTTGCTTCCGCCCAGCGGGAGTTGAAAAACTGGGGCGTGCTGTTTACGGACGGCGGGCGGAAAAGGCTCATCACGGCGGAGGAAGCCCGGGCGCTTCGGGCGGCGGGGAAGCTGCCAAGTCCCGGCGCGGTGCTGACGCCGCTGGCCAAGGAAATTATGGAGGGGAAGAAATGAAGGTAGGAAAAGTGGTAGGCGCCATCTGGGCGACGCGGAAGGCGGCGTGCCTGCAGGGGCAGACCTTCCTTGTGGTGGAGAGCAGCGGAGAAAGAATCGTAGCGGCCGACCAGGTGGGCGCGGGAACGGGGGACAAGGT
>CAKTKF010000084.1 GCA_934569215.1 uncultured Oscillospiraceae bacterium | reverse complement strand
GCACCGATACGCTCCATTCACTGTTCTGCGGGCATAATTTTTACTTTTGATATTCCAGAACCAATTTCAGCGCAGCTTCAATCGTCTGATTCCGCACCGCTTCCCGGTCTCCGGTGAAGTGATATTCTCTTGCGTCGGAATGCGCCGCGTCCTGATAGCCGATGAAAACCGTTCCCACGTCGTGTCCGAATTCGTCCCCGCCGGGGCCGGCCAGTCCCGTGACCGCCACGGCCACATCTGCTTTCAGCAGCGCCCGGACGCCGGAGGCCAGATGCTCCGCCGTCGGGCGGGATACCGCGCCGTCACGTGCCAGAATTTCTCCCGGCACGCCCAGAACGGTTTCTTTGACCCAGTTGGTATAGCAGATGACGCCGCCCTTGTAAACCTCGCTGCTGCCGGGAATCTGCGTCAGCGCCGCGCCGATGCCGCCGCCGGTGAGACTTTCAGCGGTGACCAGCGTTTTTCCCCGCAGCGCTTTCAGGACATCACAGCAAAGGCTCGTCATGGTACGTCACCTTGATCTTTTCAATATTTTCCAACGCGCGGGCGATCAGTGCTTCCCTGTCCAGCTTCTTTTCCGCGTTCTCGACCTGTCCCAGGGTGGGCTTGGTCTTGGGATGCTTCGGCGTGAAGACGGTGCAGCAGTCCTCATAGGGCAGGATCGACGTGTCCAGCGTCCCGATCTCCCGGGCAATGGAAATGATGTCCTTCTTATCCATGCCGACCAGGGGCATGAAAATAGGGATGTCCACCACCGCGCCGGTGACGGTCATAGCCTCCATGGTCTGGGACGCCACCTGACCCAGGTTTTCGCCGGTGATCAGCGCACCGCAGCCGTCGCCCTTGGCAATGCGCTGGGCAATTTCCATCATGAACCGGCGCATAATTAAGGTAAAGAATTCCTCGGGGCAATTGTCCCGGATAGCCTCCTGAATCTCCGTGAAGGATACCACATTCACGGTCATCCGTCCGGAATATTTGGTCACCAGCCGGGCAAGCTCGATGACCTTGTCCTTGGCCAGCTGGGAGGTGTAGGGATAGGAGAAGAAGTGGACGGCCTCCACCTCCACGCCCCGCTTCGCCATCATATAGGCCGCCACCGGGGAATCGATGCCGCCGGAAAGCAGCACCATCGCCCGTCCGCCAACACCGGTGGGCAGGCCGCCCGCACCCGGCTCGGCGGGGCCGTGGACGTAGGCGGACAAGTCCCGCACCTCAACGTACACGGTGTACTCCGGGTGATGGACGTCCACCTCCACCCCCGGGTGGGCTTCCGCCAGCCGTCCGCCGATCTCCTGGGACAGCTGAATGGAGGTCAGGGGGAAGCGCTTGTCCGAGCGCTTGGACTCCACCTTGAAGGACTTTGCGCAGTCCAGATCGTCCCCCAGATAGTTTTCGATGGCGGCAAAGATCGCGTCCAAGTCCTTCTCACAGGGGCGGCAGCGGCACAGGCTCACCACACCAAAAATGGAACGGCATGCCTCCCACGCTCCGTCCACGTCCGCTTCCTCGTCCATCGGCTCCACGTACACCGTGGATTGAAGGATATACACGTCAAAATTGCCGTACTTCTTCATGCGGCGGCGGACATTTTGCCGCAGCTTGTTCTCAAACTGGCGCTTGTTTGCGCCCTTCAGGACGATCTCGCCCAGCTTCAATAGAAAAATTTCTTTCATTTTCGTTCTCCTGTTTATCGGTTCCCCAGATTGACCGCCCGGTACTGGATGGCCTCGGCGATGTGCTTGGGTTGAATTTCCTCGCTTCCGTCCATGTCAGCCACGGTTCGGGCTACTCTCAGGATGCGGTCGTAGCTTCTCGCCGTTAAGCCCATGGTTTCAAACGCGCCCTTCATCAGTTCGGCGCATTCCTCGCTGAGATGGCAGTAGCGGCGCATTTCCTCCGGCCCCATCCGGGCGTTGCACATTCCGCCGGAGCCGAAGCGCCGGTTCTGAATGTCCCGGGCGGCGTTGACCCGCTGCTTTACCGATGCCGAAGGTTCCGCCTCCGCCCTTTCCCGCAAGTCCTCAAAGTGGACGGAGGGAACCTCCACCACAATGTCAATTCTGTCCAGAAGCGGCCCGGAAATGCGGCTTCGATAGTTGTCCACATCCCGTTGGGAGCAGCGGCACCGCCCGGAGGGGTCGCCGTACCAGCCGCATTTGCAGGGGTTCATGGCACACACCAGCATAAATTCCGCCGGGTACGTCACCGCCCCGGAAACCCGGGAAATGGTGACCTTTCCGTCCTCCAAAGGCTGGCGCATCAAGTCCAGTGTGTCCTTCCGGAACTCCGGCATTTCGTCCAGAAACAGCACGCCCTTGTGGGCAAGGGAAATCTCTCCCGGCCTTGGGTTGGAGCCGCCCCCGGCAAGTCCGGCGTTGGACACCGTGTGGTGGGGCGAACGGAACGGCCGCTGGGTCACAAGGGGATTCCTGGGCGTCAGCATCCCCATAACAGAATAAATCTGACTGACCTCCAAAGATTCCTCCCAGGTCATATCCGGAAGAATGGAGGGCAGACGCTTGCTGAGCATACTTTTGCCGGAACCCGGCGGACCTATGAGCAACACATTGTGGCTGCCCGCCGCCGCGACCTCCAGCGCCCGCTTTACATTTTCCTGCCCCAGCACATCCTTGAAATCCGGCATGACGGTATCTTCCCGGGAGGGTACCCACAGCGGCTCTTCTTCCAGGGTCGTCTCCCCGTTTAATCCCGCCGCCAGCTGCGCCACCGTGTGGACGGGATACACCGCAGGCCCCCGTGCCAGCGTCGCCTCCGGGGCGTTCTCCGCCGGGACAAACAGCGCCTGAATGCCCTCCCGCTTGGCGGCAAGCGCCATGGGCAGCACGCCGGAAATGGGGCGGATGGTGCCGTCCAGGCTCAGTTCCCCAAGGAATGCGCTGGTGGATTTTGGCCGCCGGACGCTTCCGCAGGCCGCGAGAATACTTAACAAAATAGGAAGATCGTAATGCGTCCCCGCCTTTTTCAGGCTTGCGGGAGCTAGATTCACCGTAATGCGGCTCACGGGAAAGGACAGTCCGCTGCTCTTCGCCGCTGCCCGCACCCGATCCCGCGCTTCCTTCACCGCCGCGTCGGGCAATCCCACGATATCAAAGCCGGGAAGTCCCTGAGAAATGTAGCATTCCGCCGTGACGGCGCTGCCCTGGATCCCGGAGATGCCCAGCGTTCGGACGCTGCAAATCATATTTCCGTCCCCCTTTTCTCTTCCTTTTTCCTCTTTCCGTCCATCATACCCCATTCTCCCGGAAAAGGCAATCCCTTTTTGGTTTCCCCGTTTGCAGAATGTACAGCTTTGCTAAATCTTTTCTGTGGAAAAGCATGAATTTTTTGTATGAGTGTCGTTTGATGGCTTTACAAACTGCGTGAAAAGTGGTATAATGTGGCCGACAAAATTAGAAATACTTTAGGAGGTATTCATTTTGGCTAGAAAATTCAAAACCATGGACGGCAATACTGCTGCCGCCCACGTCAGCTATGCCTTTACCGAGGTCGCTGGCATCTACCCCATCACCCCGTCCAGTCCCATGGCTGACAACGTGGACCAGTGGTCTGCCGCCGGTCGGAAGAACATCTTCGGCAACACCGTTAAGGTCGTCGAGATGCAGTCCGAGGCCGGTGCCGCCGGTACTGTCCACGGCTCTCTGGCTGCCGGTGCTCTGACCACCACCTACACCGCATCCCAGGGTCTGCTGCTGATGATCCCCAATATGTACAAGATCGCCGGTGAACTGCTGCCCGCAGTTTTCCACGTCTCCGCCCGTACCGTCGCTACTCAGTCTCTGAACATCTTCGGTGACCACTCCGACGTCTACGCCTGCCGTCAGACCGGCTTTGCCATGCTGTGCGAGACCAACGTGCAGGAAGTCATGGATCTGGGCGCTGTCGCCCACCTGTCCGCCATCGAAGGCCGCGTTCCCTTCATCAACTTCTTTGACGGCTTCCGTACCTCCCATGAGATTCAGAAGGTTGCCATCTGGGATTACGAGGATCTGAAGGAAATGTGCGACATGGATGCCGTTGAGGCGTTCCGCAAGCACTCCCTGAACCCCGAGCGTCCCGCCATGCGCGGCTCCCACGAGAACGACGATATCTTCTTCCAGCACCGTGAGGCCTGCAACAAGTACTATCAGGCACTGCCCGCAGTGGTCGAGAAGTACATGAACAAGGTCAACGAGAAGCTGGGCACCGACTACAAGCTGTTCAACTACTACGGCGCACCCGATGCCGACCGGGTCATCGTGGCTATGGGCTCCATCAACGACGTGGCTGAGGAAGTCATCGACTACCTGAACGCTCACGGTGAGAAGGTCGGCGTTGTGAAGGTTCGCCTGTTCCGTCCCTTCTGCGCTGAGAAGCTGCTGGAGGCCATCCCCGCCACCGCCAAGAAGATTGCCGTTCTGGACCGTACCAAGGAGCCCGGCTCTCAGGGCGAGCCTCTGTATCAGGACGTGGTCATGGCTCTGGCCAAGGCCGGCCGCAGCGACGTCACCGTCATCGGCGGCCGTTACGGTCTGGGTTCCAAGGATACCCACCCCGCTTCCGTCTTTGCCGTCTACGAAGAGCTGGCTAAGGACGCTCCCAAGAACGAGTTCACCATCGGCATCGTGGACGATGTGACCCACCTGTCCCTGGACGAGAAGGTCTCCCCCAACACCGCCGCGGAAGGCACCATCGAGTGCAAGTTCTGGGGTCTGGGCGGCGACGGCACCGTCGGCGCCAACAAGAACTCCATCAAGATCATCGGCGACCACACCGACAAGTACGTACAGGCTTACTTCCAGTACGACTCCAAGAAGACCGGCGGCGTCACCGTTTCCCACCTGCGCTTCGGCGACAAGGCCATCAAGTCCCCCTACTACATCAACAAGGCTGACTTCGTTGCCTGCCACAACCCCTCCTACATCACCAAGGGCTTCAAGATCGTTCAGGACGTCAAGCCCGGCGGCGTGTTCCTGATCAACTGCCAGTGGAATCTGGAGGAGCTGGAGCATCATCTGGATGCCGCTTCCAAGCGCTACATCGCCAACAACAACATTCAGCTGTACACCATCGACGCCATCGACCTGGCCATCAAGGTCGGCATGGGCAAGCGTACCAACACCATCCTGCAGTCTGCCTTCTTCTCTCTGGCGAAGGTCATGCCCGCTGAGGATGCCATCAAGTACATGAAGGACGCTGCCGAGCATTCCTACCTGAAGAAGGGTCGCGACGTTGTTGAGAAGAACTGGAACGCCATCGATGTGGGCGCTTCCGCTTACCACAAGGTCGATGTTCCCGCCTCCTGGGCTACCGCTGAGGATAACAAGCCCGAGACCGTTCTGGAAGGCCGTCCCGACACCGTCAAGGTCGTCAAGACCATCCTGAACCCCATCGGCAGAATGGACGGCTACAGCCTGCCCGTTTCCGCCTTCGCCGATCTGCCCGACGGCCAGTTCCCCCTGGGTGCTTCCGCCTACGAGAAGCGCGGCGTTGCCGTTACCGTTCCTCACTGGGACGAGACCAAGTGCATCCAGTGCAACAACTGTGCCTATGTCTGCCCCCACGCCACCATCCGTCCCTACGCGCTGACCGCTGAAGAGGCCGCTGCCGCTCCCGCGAACGCCCGTCTGGTGGATGTCAAGGCCGGCAAGGGCAAGGGCGTCTACAAGTACATCATGGCCGTGTCTCCTCTGGACTGCATGGGCTGCGGCGTCTGCGTCGGCGTCTGCCCCACCAAGGCCATCACCATGGTTCCCCAGGAGAACGAGCTGCCTGAGCAGGACGTCTTCAACTACATGGTCTCCAAGGTCAGCGAGAAGAAGGACATGCAGGACAACACCGTCAAGGGTTCTCAGTTCCGCAAGCCTCTGCTGGAGTTCTCCGGCTCCTGCGCCGGCTGCGCCGAGACCAGCTACGCCCGTCTGGTGACCCAGCTGTTCGGCGATCGGATGTACATCTCCAACGCCACCGGCTGCTCCTCCATCTGGGG